>JAYRKO010000028.1:0-11851 GCA_041905745.1 Tagaea sp.
GCGTGGAGCAGGGCCTTGAGATAGGGATGCTCGGGACGGCGGAAGATGTCCTCGCGCATGCCCGCTTCCATCACGCGGCCGCGATACATGACGACGACCTCGTCGGCCATGTTCGCCACGACGCCGAGATCGTGCGTGATCAGCAGGATCGCCATGCCGAGCTGTTCCTGGAGATCCTTGAGGAGCTTCAGGATCTGCGCCTGGATCGTCACGTCGAGCGCGGTCGTCGGTTCGTCGGCGATCAGCAGTGCGGGTCGGCAGACCAGCGCCATCGCGATCATCGCGCGCTGGCGCAGCCCGCCCGACAGCTCGAACGGATAGGTGACGAGCGCCTTGGCCGGGTCGGGGAAGCCCACGCGGCGCAGCATGTCCTCGGCCAGTTCCAGCGCCAGCTTCTGGTCGGCCGACTGGTGCAGGCGCACGGCTTCCGAAATCTGGTCGCCCACCGTGTGCAGCGGCGAGAGCGACGTCATCGGTTCCTGGAAGATGATCGAAATGCGCCCGCCGCGGATGCGGCGGAACTCCGCCCCGTCCGGATCGAGCTTCGCAAGGTCGATCTCCCGGCCCTGGTCGCGGAACAGCATCTGGCCGCGGCTGATGCGGCCGGCCTTGGGCAGGATGCCCAGCGCGGACTGGCTGATGACGGTCTTGCCAGAGCCCGATTCACCCACGATGGCGACCGTTGTGCCCGGCCGGACGCGGAAATCGACGCCGTCCACCGCCTTCACGCGGCTGTTGTGGACGCTGAAATCGATCGCGAGGTCGCGGACGTCGAGAAGGTTCATGTCCCCGCCTCGGGCAGGCGGACGCCGAGGGCCGCGAAATTGGTGCGCGTTGCCGCGTCGAGCGACAGGCCGGCGTCGAGCGCAGCCGTGGCGGCGCGCGCCGCGAAGGCCTGGAAATTCTCGGCCCCCGAATCGGCGCGGACGGTCGTTCCGCCCCCTCGCAGCGTCAACTGCATCCAACCCCCCGTCCGGTCGCGGCTCGTCGCGTAGAAAGCGAGCTTCAGCGAAGCCAGTTCAGACCAGCCGAGACTAGCTCGCCCCGACCCCGAAATCGAGAGATGCGAGTCGTCCCATTCGATCTGCGTCCGGCCGCGGCCCCACGTCCGGAAGGCGAACACGGCGAACAGGACGGCGAGCGGCACGAGCAGCCAGTGCGCGTAGGTCCAGCGCCCGATGGCGAGCGCCGGCCCGGCCGTGAAAAGCAGGCCGATCGCCGCGCGCGCATAGTCGGCGTAGATCGCGCGCGCCGGATAGGCGAGCCGGTTCACGATTGGGCCGCGAAGATGTCGCGCGGGTCGAGGAAGCGGGCGGCGCGATGCGCCTTCAGGCGCTTCACGACCGCCGCGAGGAAGTCCCAGGCCGCGCCGTCGTGGGCGAGATGGTGGGCAAGGATGCCGGTGGGTTCGGCCGCATCGGCGCTGCCCGCTAGGCGCGCCTTCAGGTGCGCCACGATCTGGCCCAGCGCCAGCCCGTCGCCGATATAGGCGCGGGTGTTCCAGTCCATGATGTCGCAGTGGGAATTGACCTGCACGATGCCGGGCGGAACGTCGCGGCGCGCGCCGTAGGTGGAAAGCGCCTTGATGCCGGCGCCGCGCAGGCCCGCCGCGACGGCGGGCGCGATGCGGTTGTGCGGCGGCACGAGCATCTCGAGCGAACCCGGCAGGATACGCGTCAGCGTCATCCAGCCCCGCGCCAGCTCGCCCAGCACGAGCGACGTCGGCCGGTGCGGACCCAGCTCGGCCTTCGGCGCGCCGAGGGGCGCGTGGTTCCAGTGGTTCCAGCCGTGCAGGCAGGTGCGCGCGTGCGGGGCCGTGGCGAGACGGTCGGCGAGGGCGGGCTGCGCGCGCGCCGGGATGACCGCGAGGACGAGCGGCACCTCGGGGTCGAGCGCCAGCAGCCGGTCGAGTGCGGGCGTGGGCTGCGTGGCGTCGTCGTCGCGCAGCCACCACGTTGCGATGCGCCCGGCCGACGCGAAGGCGTCGAGCGTGCGGTCGAGATCGGCCCAGTCGGCCGGGGGCGGGGTTACAGCCATCGGGCGAGGAGTTTGGCCGTTTGCGCGGCCCCATCGCAAGCGATCCGGTGCGTCGGCGGCACCGGGGCGGCGTCGATGGCGGCGGAAAGCGTCGCCGCGTCGAGCCGGTCCTCGGTGACGACCGCGGCGCGACCGGCGCGCGCGAAGGCGTCGGCGCGGATCGTCTGCTCGCGTTCGCGGCCCTGCGCGAAGGGCACGAGCACCGCCCGGCATCGCGCGCGCAGCAGATCGACGCAGGTGTTGTAGCCGGCCTGGCTTGCCGAGACGCGCGCGTGTGCAAGAAGATCGGGAAAATCGGCACCGTTGGGCTCGTCGATAACGAACGGGCCGGTTGCGGCCGGCGGCGTGGCGTTTTCGCCCGACCGGATGCGCCAGCGCTCGCCCGCATGCGCGCGCCGGGCGGCAAGCGCGCGCGCGGCCGCCAGCAGCGCCGCCCCGGCCGCCCCGCCGCCGACGGAAACGACGATCTCGTCGCGCCCGACCGCTGGCGTGCCCGCATCGCCGGGAACGTAGCCGGTGTAGACCAACCGGTCGCCCAGATCCCGGCATTCGGGCCAGCTCGCTTCCAGCGGCAGGAAGGCCGCATCGCCGTGGACGAGCACGGCATCGAACGCACGCGCCGCCTCGACGCGTTCGCGCGCGCGCACGCCCTCGGGCCGTTGCAGCACGTCGCGCACCGAACACAGCTTCGGGATCGCGCGCGCGCGGTCAAGCAGCGGTGCCAACTCGAAACGCAGCATCGAACGGCCGAAGGGATAGAGCTCGATGATCAGCAGGTCAGGCGCACATGCGTCGAACAGGTCGAGCGTCGCGGCCTTTCTGGTCGCGCGCCACGAATCGTCCACGGGCTTCCCAGTCGCGTCGACGAGATTGCGGAAGCTCGCGTCGGTCGCGCGCAGCGCCGGCAGCTGCACGCACCGCGCGCCGCCGAAGGCGAGCGCAAGCGGCGGGCCGCCGGAAGCGAGCGTCGTTTCGTGGCCGGCGGCCGCGCACGCGGCGGCGATCGCGGCCATGCGCCGCGCATGGCCGGTTCCCAGCAGGTGCTGCACGTGGATCAGGATTTTCGCCATCGCCGCTTCAGCGCGAGATTGAGCGCCTCGACCGTCGGCGTGCCGACGGAGTCGAGCGCGAACACGTGGATCGCGTAGAGATCGAGCGGATCGGGCGGCTCGCCGGTCATGTCCCAGCCGCGCGCAGCCGCATAGACCGCGCGGAACACGCCGCGATGGGCCACGCACAGCGTGTCGCGGCCGTCGGCCGCGATCTCGGCCAGCAGCGGCAGCACGCGGGCCTGCACCATGCGCGGCGATTCGCCGCCGGGCGGCAGGAAGTCGAGTCCGCGCGCTTCGTTCGCGGCGAATGCCGGGCCGACGGTCGTGCGCAGCTGGTCGACCGACTTTCCCTCGTATTCGCCCCAGTCCATCTCGACGAGGCGCGGCTCGGTCTCGGCCGCGAGGCCCAGTACCTCGGCGGTCTGCCGGCAGCGCATGAGCGGCGAACACAGCACGCGCCAGCCTGCGAATTCGCGCGGCAGGCGTCGCGCCTTGAGGTAGCCGAACGTGCGTTCGGCAAGCCCGATGTCGGCGCGCCCCTGCAGGCGCTTGGCCGCGTTCCACACGGTCGGCCCGTGCCGCATGAAGGCGACGCGCACGCTCATCGCCGGCCGCCCAGGTCGGTCAGGAGCGCGTCGAGCCGACGGGCCGCACCGGAAAAATCGTGTGCGAAGGCGGCCTTCGCGGCCGCCGCGCCGGCGTATTCCACGCGCCGCGCCGGATCGGCGAGAAGCGCTTCGACGGCGGCGGCAAACGCAGCCTCGTCGCCCGGTGCGGTCAGCAGGCCCGTGGTGCCGTCTTCGACGATTGCGGCTACACCGGGCCCGCGGCCGGCGACGACCGGCAGGCCGGCGGCGTGCGCCTCCAGCATCGCCATGCCGTAGGCTTCGTTGATCGCGGGCCACACGAAAAGGTCGCCCGCCGCCAGCAGGCCGGGCAACTGCGCCTCGTCGAGCTGGCCCGCAAACGCGACTTGCGCGGCCATCGGCGCGAAGGCCGCGTGCACCGCCTCGCGCGCCGGTCCGTCGCCCACGACAACAAGCCGCCAATCGCGTCGCGCCAGCCGGCCGAGTGCGTCGGCAAGAACGCGGTAGGAATGCAGCTTGTCGCCGGGCCGGTGCATGGCGACGGCGACCAGCCACGGAATACCCGCATCGATCTTGAGGCGCCGCGCCCACGCGTCGCGATGCATGTCGCGCGCGGCCGCCGCCGCCGCATAGGGGCGGACGTCGAGGAACGGGGCAAGGATCGCGCGGCGCGCGTCGGCGCGCAGATGGCTTTCGACGCCCGCCGCATCGCCGGGATTGAGCGCGATCGCGGCGTCGGCGCGCGCGAGTGCGGCAAGCGTCGCGCGATGGCCGATGTCCCATGCGCCGCCCGCGCGCTTCATCGCGACCGACGCCTCGACGACGACATAGGGAATGCCCAGCGCTTCGGCCACGGCCGGACCGACATGGTCGGGCGCCTTGTAATAGAGGTGATAGGTCAGCCAAAGATCCGGCCGCCGGTCGGGTGCTGCGCGCCAGCGGCGCACGAGCCGCGCGGCGAGACCCGTGCCCACGCGCATGAGCCGTGCCTGACGTTCCTCGTCGCCCGCTCCGTCGCGGCTGCGCAGCCGCGCGGCCCATTCGACGTCGTGTCCCGCGCCCTGCAGGGCCGCATCGAGAAGCCGCGCCACGCGCCGGTCGCCGGAAGGGACCGGATGGTCGGGCGGCTTCAGCGGGGCGTAGGCGGCGATACGCATTCGGCGAGCATGTCGTACAGCGTCTCCAATCCGCGCGCGAAGGGAAAGTCGCGCCGCACGCGCAAGTCGGCCGCTTCTCCCAGCCGCGCGCGGCGCGCGGGATCGCGCGCCAGCGCGTCGATCGCCGCGGCAAGTGCCGCAACGTCGCCCGGCGGGACGAGGATGCCGCTTTCCGGCCCGACCAGTTCGGGGATCGCGGCGACGTCGCTTGCCACCAGCGCCAGCCCCTGGCTTGCGGCTTCCATCAGCACGTTGGGCAGGCCGTCGCGGTCGCCGTCGGCGGCGATGCGACTGGCCAGAACGAAGATGTCGCCCGAGCGCAAGGTCGCCAGCACGTCGGTCTGGTCGCGCGCGCCGCGCCATTCGATGCGCTGCGCGATGCCGGCGGCTTCGGCCTGCGCCTGCAATGCCGACTTGAGCGGCCCGCCGCCGACATGCACGAAGCGCCATGCGCGCGCGGTGCCCAGCCGTGCGAGTGCCGCGATCACGTCGTCGTAGCCCTTCTTCGCGACGAGCCGGCCGACCGACACGATGACGACCGGATCGGCCGGATCGCTTCCGTCGCGCGGACTGCGCAAAGGTGCTGCCGGCCAGCGCGCGAAGTCGAGCCCGTGATAGACGAGATGCACCTTGCCGGGGCCGAGCGCGTCGAGATGATCGCGCCCGGCCTTGGTGCAGGTCGCAAACCAGCGCGCCTCGGCGAGCTTCTCGCGCTTTTCCCAGTCGGGCGTCGTCCAGATATCCTTGGCGTGCGCGGAGGCCGACCAGCCGAGCCCGCGCATCGTCGCGGCATAGCGCGCGACCGAGCCCGGCGTATGGATGAAGTGGGCGTAGAGATGCGCGGTCTCGGGCCCCATCTCGGCCGCAAGCACGCAGGCCTGCCCGAAGCGTCGGCCGCGGTTGGGCGTGCGGTCGCGGCGCCAGTCGGCAAGGAACCGGCGCAAGGCCGCCGGATAGCCGGGCAGGCGACGGGCCGCGCGCCAGGCGCGCAGGACGCGCAGCGGCTCCTGCCACAGATATTCGGGCAGGTAGTTGACCTTCGCCTTGAGCGACATCGCAAGCGCGTGCCGACGCGTGTCGGTCGGGTGGCGCAGCGACCACAGTTCGAGCGGCAGACCCCGCGTCTCGAGCCCGACCAGCTCTTGCGCGATGAAGGTCTCCGACAGCCGGGGCCATCCTTTGACGATCACGGCAAGGCGGTTCAAGCTTGTCTTCCCCCGATTCGCTGCGGGCGATCCGGCGCCGGCGTCAGGCGGCGCCCATCAGACCCGGCGCGATGACCGTGTCGGAAAGCACCGGATAGCGCCTCGAATCGAAGAGCTGATAGTGCCACCATTCGCGCCTGTAGAAATCCCAGCCCGCCGCCGACATGAGGCCCAGCAGCATGTGGCGGTTGCGCTGCGCGGCGACGCTCACCTCGGTCGAGCCGTGGTACGAGAGCGGCGTGAACGCGTCGAACTCGGTGCCCATCTCGATCTCGGCGCCGCTCGTCGCGTCGACGAGCGTCAGGTCGACGGCCACGCCGCGCGAATGCGGCGAGCCGCGCCGCGGATCGGCGAGGAAGTCGGGATCGGGGCGGAAATTCCACAGCGCCCACTGCGCCTCCGACGGACGGAACGCGTCGAACAGCTTGATGCGCAGGCCCAGTGCCGCAGCCAGTTCGATCGCGCGCGACAGATGGCGCGCGGCGTCGGGATGCAGGAAGGCGGCGGCGCGCGCGTAGACCGGCTTGCCGGTGAAATTGGCCGACGTGGCGTAACGCAGATCGATCTCCACGTCGAACTGCGGCGGCGCGATGGCGACGAGCGTCATGGCGCCTGTCTAGCATGAATATCCTCGCATTCGACACAGCCTTCGCCGCCGTTTCCGTGTGCGTGCGCCGCGACGGCGCCGAGCGCGCCTTCCGCAAGGTCGACGCGGCGCGCGGCCATGCCGAACTGCTGCTGCCGATGGTGGCCGAGGCACTAGCCGAAGCGGGGATTTCCGCGCGCGAGGTGGCGCGCATCGCGACGTCGCCGGGGCCGGGACATTTCACGGGCCTGCGCGCGGGCCTTGCGGCGGCGCAGGGCATGGCGCTCGCTTCGGGTGCGGCCCTCGTCGGCATCGACGGCTTCGCGGCGCTGCGCGCCGAGATCGAGCCGACCGCAGCCGGCGAACGACTGCTGATCGCCTTCGACTCCAAGCGCGCGGAAGCGTTCCTGGCGCTCGACGGCGAAGCGCCGTTCGCGGCGGCGCCGGACGGGTTTGTACCGTCGGGCGACCGGTTCCTCGTCGCCGGCGACCGGGCGGCGGAATTCGCGGCAGCGCTCGAACGCGCCGGCAAAACGGCGCGCGTGGCGAAAGGACCCGCACTGCCCGACGCGCGCACGCTTGCGCGGCTTGCCGAAACGGCAGGCCCGAGCGAACGGCTGGTGCCGCTCTATATCCACCCGCCCGCGACGACCGCGCCCAAGCGGCCATGATCGAGATCCACCCGGTCGACCGGACATTTGCCGATCTGCTGTCGGCGCTGCACAAGGCGACGTTCGACGACGGCTGGTCGACCGACGCGATGCACGAGGTGTTGCGCTCGCCCGGCGCCTTCGCGCTGCTGGCGGCCGACGGCGACGCGCCCGCGGGCTTCGCGATCGGCCGGCGCGCGGCGGACGAGGCGGAACTGCTGAGCATCGGCGTGCTGCCGGCGTACCGGCGCTTCGGCGTCGGCCGCGCGCTCGTCGTGGCGCTTGCGGCGTGCGTGCCGCGCGCGCGCGCGATGTTCCTCGAAGTGGGCGAAGACAACCCGGCGGCGCGCGCGCTCTATTCCTCGCTCGGCTTCGCGGTCGTCGGGCGGCGGCCGGACTATTACCGGCGCGGCGACGGACGTCTCGTGCCCGCACTGACAATGTCGGCGGTCCCTGCTAGTATAGGCAAATAATTTATCCATCCGATGTGGATGGATATTTGCGCTTGCTGCGTAATCGCGTTGCGCCTATACCGACGCCGTTTTCTCGATTTCACCGCGAATTCGTCGGAGAATTTCCAATGAGCGATCTGAAGGCACCGGATGTTCTTGCGTTGACCGCGAATATTGTCGCGGCCCATGTTTCGAAGAACGCGCTGTCGACCGACGAACTGCCGGCGCTGATCCGGCAGGTCTATCACACGCTGTCGACCGTCGGGTCGGGCGGCCCTGCGAACGCCGAGCGCCCGCAGCCGGCCGTGTCGGTCAAGAAGTCGGTCAGCAACGACTTCATCGTGTGCCTCGAGGACGGCAAGAAGCTGAAGATGCTGAAGCGCCATCTCAAGGCGGCCTACAACATGACGCCCGAGCAGTATCGCGAGCGCTGGAACCTGCCGCCGGACTATCCGATGGTGGCACCCAGCTACGCGCGCAAGCGCAGCCAGCTCGCGCGCGACCTCGGGCTCGGCACGAAATCGAAGCGGCGGCGCGGCGGCGATTGATTTCGTTCGCTAAAAGCGGCGCGGTCCCGGTCCGAAAACGGACGTGGCCCCGTCATCGCACCGCAATATAATACGCGTACACCGCTTCCGTCGGTCCGCGACGCCGATTCGCATGTGGCGAAACCGGGGCCGGGACCAGGAGAGGCGGTCGACATGCCGGAAGGTACAGGGAGCATGATGTCGATGCCGCAGCGGATCGAACAGCTTTGCGTCGAGAAGGGCCTGAAGATGACGGGCCAGCGCCGGGTGATCGCCCGCGTGCTGTCGGAGTCGACGGACCATCCCGACGTCGAGCAGGTCTATCGCCGTGCCGCGGCGATCGATCCGCGCATCTCGATCGCGACGGTCTATCGCACCGTCAAGCTGTTCGAGGAAGCCAATATCCTGGCCCGACTCGATTTCGGCGACGGGCGCGCCCGCTACGAAGAGGCGCCCGAAGAGCATCACGATCACCTGATCGACGTGAAGAGCGGAACGGTGATCGAGTTCCACAACGAAGAAATCGAACGGCTTCAGCGCGAGGTCGCCCGCAGGCTCGGCTACGAGCTCGTCGGGCACCGCCTCGAACTGTTCGCCGTTCCGCTTGACGCGCGCGAGTCCGATCCGCCCCAGAAAAAGGAACGATCGCAATGACCGCCCAGGCAATGCTGAACGGCGCGCCCGGCACCGATGCCGGCCGCGAGGAATCGATCCGCTCCGGCACGCTCGAAGTGCGCCTCGCGCGCAACGGCGCGGAAATCGACGCCGCGCAGGCGCTGCGCTATCGCGTCTTCTTCGAGGAGCTGGGTGCAAGGCCCTCCGACGAGGCGCACGCCACGCGCCGCGACGCCGACAAGTTCGACGCCTATTGCGACCATCTGCTCGTGATCGACCACGCGAAGGGCGAGGGCACCGAGGCGATCGTGGGCACCTACCGCCTGCTGCGCCGTTCGGTCGCCGACCGGCACGACGGCTTCTACACCGCGACCGAATTCGACATCTCGCGCGTGCTCGCCATGCCGGGCGAACTCCTCGAACTCGGCCGCAGTTGCGTCGACGCGCAGCACCGCACGCGTCCGACCATGCAGCTTCTGTGGAAGGGGATCGCGGCCTACGTGTTCGCGCACGACATCAAGGCCATGTTCGGCTGCGCGAGCCTTCCGGGCACCGACCCGACGGCGCATGCCGCGGCACTGTCGTACCTGCACGACAACCATCTGGCGCCCGAAGTAGTCCGCGTGCGCGCGCTGCCCGAACGCTATGTCGCGATGAACATGCTGCCGGCGGGTGCCGCCGGCCATTCGGACGCCATGCAGGCGTTCGACGCGCGCACCGTGATCGCGGCGCTGCCGCCGCTCATCAAGGGCTATCTGCGGCTGGGCGGCTATGTGGGCGACGGTGCCGTGATCGACCGCGAATTCAACACGGTCGACGTCTGCATCCTCGTCGTGACCGACTCGGTCACGGACAAGTATTTCCGCCACTACAGCCGCCAGAGCGGCGGCCCCGCGACGGACTGACCGGTTTGGACGGGATCGGGTCGAGCGCGCTGGCCTTCGTCCGGGCGGCTATCTATGTCGCCCTGACGCTGCCCTTGATGCCGTTGCAGGCGCTTTTCGTCGCACTCGGCCTGCGGGCGGCGCGCACGCTGCCGCACTGGTATCACCGCCGCTGCGCGAAGCTGTTCGGTCTCGACATCCGCGTCACCGGCACGCCGGTCGCGGACGGGGCCGTGCTGCTCGCCTCGAACCATGTCAGCTATCTCGACATCGTCGCCTATTCGGCCGTCCTGCCGGTGAGCTTCGTGGCGAAGACCGAGATCGCGGGATGGCCGTTCTTCGGCTGGCTCGCGAAACTGCAGCGAACGGTTTTCGTCGAACGGCGCGCGCGCGCGGTGGGCCGCGAGGCGGGCGCCATCCAGAAGCGCCTCGCCGCGGGCGACAGCGTCGTGCTGTTCGCGGAAGGCACGACCGGGGACGGCAACCGCGCGCTCGCCTTCAAGAGCGCGCTTTTTGCCGCCGCCGAGCCGCTGGAAGGCGGACCCGCGATCGTCGTCCAGCCGGCGACGATCGCGTACACGCGTCTCGACGGGATGCCGCTGTGCCGCGCGCTGCGCCCGGCGGTCGCATGGTACGGCGACATGGAACTGCTGCCCCATCTGTGGGCGGTGATCGGGCTCGGGCGAATCGGCGTGGAAATCGTCTTCCATGCGCCCACGACGCTGGCTGCCGCGGGGACGCGCAAGGCGCTGGCCCAGCATTGCGAACGGGCGGTCGCGCGCACGCTTGCAGCCGCCAACGCGGGCCGGGAAACGCCCCCGATTCCAGCACTTTACCCGGCGGCCGGGGCAGCTTGATGGCGCCCGCGCCGGAATGTTAGATTCGCTCTCAAGTCGCGTGAAAAAGCTCCATATCAAGACATACGGCTGCCAGATGAACGTCTACGACTCCGCCCGCATGGCGGATGTCCTGGCGCCGCTGGGCTATGCGCCGGTCGAGACGGCCGAAGGCGCCGACCTCGTCATCCTCAACACGTGCCATATCCGCGAGAAGGCATCGGAAAAGGTCTTTTCCGAGCTGGGCCGGCTGCGCCCGCTCAAGGAGCGCGACGGCACGATGCTCGCAGTCGCCGGCTGCGTGGCGCAGGCCGAGGGCGAGGAAATTCTCGCCCGCGCCCCCTATGTCGACGTCGTGCTGGGTCCGCAGGCCTATCACCGCCTGCCCGAACTCGTCGCGCGCGCCGCGCGCGGCACGGGTGCCGCCCTCGACACCGATTTTCCGGTCGACGCGAAATTCGACCATCTGCCGGCACCCTCGGCCAATCAGGGTCCCGCGGCGTTCCTGACGATCCAGGAAGGCTGCGACAAGTTCTGCACCTTCTGCGTCGTTCCCTATACGCGCGGCGCGGAATTCTCGCGCAGCGCCGACTCGATCGAGCGCGAGGCGCGCCAGCTCGTCGATGCGGGTGCGCGCGAGCTCACGCTCCTCGGGCAGAACGTCAACGCATGGCACGGCGCCGACGGCGAGGGGCTGGGCGCGCTCGTCCACCGGCTTGCGCGCATCGACGGCCTCGCGCGCATCCGCTACACGACCTCGCATCCGCGCGACATGGACGACGCGCTGATCGACGCGCACGCGAACGAACCCAAGCTGATGCCCTTCCTGCACCTGCCCGTGCAGTCGGGGTCCGACGCGATCCTCGACGCGATGAACCGCGGCCACACGGCCGACCGCTTCCGCGCCATCGTGAAGCGCCTGCGCGCCGCACGGCCCGACATGGCGCTGTCGAGCGACTTCATCGTCGGCTTCCCCGGCGAAAGCGACGACGATTTCGCGCGCACGATGGACCTCGTGCGCGAGATCGGATTCGCGCAGGCCTTCTCGTTCAAGTATTCGCCGCGCCCCGGCACGCCCGCGGCGCTGATCGAACGCCAGGTCCCCGAAGACGCGAAGGACGCGCGGCTTGCGGCCCTTCAGGCGCTTCTGCGCGAACAGCAGGACGCGTTCAACGCCGCGACGGTCGGCCGCACGGTCGACGTGCTGTACGAAAAGCCCGGCCGCCATCCCGGCCAGCTCGCCGGCAAGACGGCGTGGCTGCA
>JAYRKO010000584.1:0-2184 GCA_041905745.1 Tagaea sp.
GTCGAACGGGTTCATCGACATCTTGACGTTGGCGAGCTCGACGCCCGACTTGTCGGCCTTGACGCGGATCTTGACGTTGTAATCGACGACCCGCTTGACCGCGACCAGCACTTTCATCGCAGAAATCCGTACCTTTCCGGCGCAATACGAAGGTGCCGGACAATAGGATTTGGGCCGCCTTGCGTCAATGCGAAGGGGCGGGCGAAGGGGTTAGCCGCGGTTCTTTCCCGGCACCCACAGCACGTCGGCCTTCCCGTCGGAGTTCGCATGTCGCGAAACCACGAAAAGATGGTCGGAAAGCCGATTGACATAGCGGATCGCGGCCGGGTTGACCTTCTCGTGTGCGGCGAGTTCGACGATCTGGCGTTCGGCGCGCCGCACGACCGTGCGCGCCAGATGCAGATACGCCGCCGCCGGCGACCCGCCGGGCAGGACGAAGGAATCGAGCGGTGCGAGATTGGCGTTGAACGCGTCGATCTCGCGCTCCAGCCGTTCGACCTGCGCCTCGCCGATGCGCAGCGCCTCGTGCTTTGGCGGCGGGTCCTCGGGCGTGCACAGATCGGCGCCGAGATCGAACAGGTCGTTCTGGATGGCGGCGAGCATCGCATCGAGTGCGGCGCCGACATGCAGGCGCGCGATGCCGATGCAGGCGTTCGCCTCGTCGACCGTGCCGAAGGCCGCCACGCGCAGATCGTATTTCGGCACGCGCGCGCCGTTGCCCAGCGACGTTTCGCCGCCGTCGCCGCCCTTGGTGTAGATGCGCGTCAGCCTAACCATGTGCGTTGCGCAGCCACGCGTAGAGCGCCAGTAGCGCCAGCGCCAGTCCCTGCAGGCCCACGCGCCAGCGCATCATCCGGTTGCCGTGGCGGCGGTTGAAGTCGCCGCCCTGCGCCACGCCGCCGAGCCCCGTGAACAGCGAGACGACGACGCCCAGCACGACGATCCCGATGACGTAGGGCAGGATTTTCAGGACGAGTTCCATCGCCTCTACCTAGTGCGCGCATCCGCCGCCGTCTAGCGGCGTTTGAAGCGGAAATCGCCGCGCGCTTCCTCCAGTTCGGCGAACAGGGTCAGCAGCGCCTTGAATTTGGGGCCGATCTTCCGTCCGGCGCGCGCGGCGCCCGGCCACGCGATCTCGACCGGGCCAGGCACGTCGCGCAGCAGCGTGTCCCACAGCGCGTCGAGATTGGGCGCAAAATGCTTCGGAAAGGAAAGATCGGCCGCCAGCTTCGCGTAGACCTTTTCCATCGTGTCGTGGCTGTCGTCGAGCCGGGCGCGCTTCATGGCGGAACCTCGCGGAACGTCGCGTAGTGGTCGACCGTGACGAAGACGCGGCGGTCGCTCGAAAAGACGATGCGCTTGGCGTTGCGCTTGCCGCAGTCGAAATCGAGATCCGCCTCGGTCCAGCGCCGGCCGGGTGCGGCGGGCAGGCGGCCTTCGCGGTTCGAAAAGCGGTCGCCGCCGATCGCGCGGCCGCCCGAAACGCGGCACAGATCGCCGCCCGGCCGCCAGCCGGCGCGCGCCGCATCGTCCTTGTCGATATAGCGCGCGGCCGGCAGTGCGCCTTTCGTGCGGATTTCGCGCACGGTCTCGACGAAGCCGTCCACATCGGAAAGGCGCATCTCGCGCGCGAAACGCCGCCACTCAATCTCGCCGGCGACGGCCCCGACCGTCGAGCCGATCACGAGAACGAGCGCCAGTGCCAACCGGGCGATGCGAGGGATCATGCGCGCATGCTATAGAGCCGTTTCGCGCAAGACCACAAGCGGACCGCCCAATGTCGTTTCTCGACCGCATCGCCGAGTGCAACACCCACGATCCCGCCGCCTTCCGTCCGCTCCATTGCGCGGGCAACCGCGTGGGCGCCTTGCGCCACCGGCTTGCCGAACGGCTGCGCGATTTTCCGGCCGTGTTCCGCGTCGGCGCCGACCGCGTCGACCTGCTCGACGCGTTTGCCGACGCCGACCAGCGCAGCGCCGCGGTCGAGCGCGTCGTGCGCGTGCTGGAGGCGGACGGCATCGTGCGCGGCCGACGCAACGAGGCCTATCCCGTTCTCGTCAACTGGGGCGACGCGCCGCTGTTCCGCATCGAGCGCGCGGCGGCACCGCATTTCGGCATCCGGTCGTACGGCGTCCACATGACGGGCTACGTGCCCTCGCCCGACGGGCCGAAGATCTGGGTCGC
>JAYRKO010000029.1:0-11838 GCA_041905745.1 Tagaea sp.
GCCGCAGGAACTCGGCCGGCACGATCCGGCCGCGCCGGCTCGCCGTCGGGAAGCCGTCGTAGAAGATGATGTCGTGGCCGGCATGCGCCTCGTCGTCGGCCGGATACGTCGCCGCCCCGTCGCGCGCGATGCGCGCCCACGGCAGGCCGGCAAGGGAGGGCATCGCGGCGCGCATTTCCTCGTAAACCGCCGCGACGTCGGGATAGTTCCAGTCGAGGTCGAGCCGGCGCGCCATCTCGACGAGCAGTTCCCAATCCTGCCGCGCCTCGCCCGGCGGCGGCAGCACGGGGCGGCCGATCTGGACCTGCCGGTTCGTGTTCGTGAAGGTGCCGGTCTTCTCGGCGTGCGCGGAGGCCGGCAGCACGACGTCGGCGTGCCAGGCGGTCTCGGTCAGGAAGATGTCCTGCACGACGAAATGCTCGAGCTTGGCGAGGGCTGCGCGCGCATGGTTCTGGTCGGGATCGGACATGGCCGGATTCTCGCCCATCACGTACATCGCGCGCACGCGGCCTTCGTCGATCGCGTGGATGATCTCGACCACCGTCAGGCCGCGCTTGGGGTCGAGCGCCCGGCCCCAGCGCTTCTCGAAATCCGCGCGATTGCCGACATTCTCGACCGGGTGGTAGTCCGGATACATCATCGGGATCAGGCCTGCGTCCGACGCACCCTGCACGTTGTTCTGCCCGCGCAGCGGATGCAGGCCCGTGCCCGGCCGGCCGATCTGGCCCGTGACCAGCGCCAGCGCGATCAGGCAGCGCGCATTGTCGGTGCCGTGGACGTGCTGGGAAATGCCCATGCCCCAGAAGATGATCGAACGTTTCGACGTGGCGTAGAGCCGCGCGACCTCGCGCAAGGTGGCCGCATCGATGCCGCACACCGGCGCCATGCGCTCGGGCGAATAGTCGGCCACGCGTGCGGCCAGTTCGTCGAACCCGTCGACATGGGCGGCGATGTAGGCCGGGTCGTAGAGCTTCTCCTCGATAATCGTGTGCAGCAGCGCGTTCAGCAGCGCCACGTCGGTGCCCGGCTTGAACTGCAGCGAATGGGTCGCGAGCCGCATCAGCGCCTGCCGGCGCGGATCGGCGACGACGAGCTTGGCGCCGCGCTTGACCGCCTGCTTGATGTAGCTCGCGGCGACCGGATGGTTCTGCTCCGGCCGCGCACCGATGACGACGATGCAGTCGGCGTCGAGGGCGGCCATGAACGGCGCCGACACCGCGCCCGAACCGATCCCTTCGAGGAGGGCCGCGACCGACGAGGCGTGGCACAGCCGCGTGCAATGGTCGACATTGTTGGTGCCGAAGCCCTGCCGGACGAGCTTCTGGAATAGATAGGCCTCTTCGTTCGAGCCCTTGGCCGAGCCGAAGCCGGCCAGCGCGCCGCCGCCGTGTGCGTCGCGCACGCGTTTGAGGCCGCCGGCGGCCTTTTCCATCGCCTCTTCCCACGTCGCGGGGCGGAAGACGTCCCACGGGTTCGCGGGATCGATGCGGATGTCGCCGCGCTTGGGCGCGTTCTCGCGCCGGATCAGCGGCTGCGTCAGGCGGTGCGGGTGGTGCACGTAGTCGTAGCCGAAGCGGCCCTTGACGCACAGGCGGCTCTCGTTCGCGGGGCCGTCGCGGCCGTCGACCTTGACGATGCGCCCGCCGGCGACCGTGACGCGCGTCTGGCAACCGACGCCGCAGAAGGGGCACAGCGTGTCGACGGTGCGCTCCGGTTCCACCGTCCGGTGCCGGGCGGCGGGATCCATCAGCGATTTTTCGAGAAGCGCGCCCGTCGGGCAGGCCTGCACGCATTCGCCGCAGGCGACGCAGGTCGAAGCGCCCATCGGGTCGGCGAGGTCGAAGACGGGCCGCGTGTCGTGCCCGCGATGGCCCATGCCGATCACGTCGTTGACCTGAACCTCGCGGCAGGCGCGCGCGCACAGGCCGCAGGCGATGCACGCGTCGAGATTGACGGCGATGGCGGGGTGCGAGGCGTCGTGCGGTTCGCGGCGTTCGGCGGCGGGCAGGCGGCCGGCCTTGGCACCCGCCTTGTCGCGCCACGTCCAGAACGGCGCTTGCGGATCGGGGGCCTGCGCGCGGGCGGGCATGTCGGCGGCGAGCAGTTCGAAGACCATCGCGCGGGCCTTCGTCGCCCGCGCGCTCTGCGTCGCCACCTTCATGCCGGCGGCGGGCTTGCGGATGCAGCTTGCGGCAAGCGTGCGCTCGCCCTCGATCTCGCACATGCAGGCACGGCAGTTGCCGTCCGGGCGATAGCCCTTCTCGTCGCGGTGACAGAGATGCGGGATCTCGACGCCCTCGCGCTGCGCCACCTGCCAGATCGTTTCGTCCGGCGCGGCCACGACCTCGCGCCCGTCCAGCGTGAAGCGGATCGCCCTGCTCATCGGCCGCTCCCGCCGCCGAAGAAGCGCAGCACGCTGCGCACGGGATTTGCCGCCGCCTGCCCGAGGCCGCAGATCGACGCATCGCGCATCACGGATTCGAGATCGCCCAGCAGCTCGGCGTTCCAGTTCCCGGCGTCGATCAGCGCCTTCATCTTTTCCGTGCCTGCGCGGCAGGGCGTGCACTGGCCGCAGGACTCGTCGCGGAAGAAGCCGATGAGGTTCGATGCGACCGCGCGCGGGTCGTCGGCCTGCGACAGCACGACGAGCGCGTGGCTGCCTACGAAGGCGCCGTGCGCGTCGAGCGTGCCGAAATCGAGCGGTTCGTCGGCAAGCCGCGCGGGCAGGATGCCGCCCGAAGCGCCGCCGGGCAGATAGCCTGCCAGCACGTGGCCGGCTTCCATGCCGCCGCAGAATTCGTCGATGAGTTCGCGCGCGGTGATGCCGGCCGGCGCCACCTTGACGCCGGGTGCGGCGACGCGGCCCGAAACGGAGAAGGACCGCCAGCCCTTGCGGCCGCGCCGGCCGGAAGCGGCGAAGGCGGCGGGGCCCTTTTCGAGGATGTCGCGCAGCCAGTGCAGCGTCTCGACATTGTGGTTGAGCGTCGGCCGGCCGAACAGGCCGCGCTGCGCGATATAGGGCGGGCGGTGGCGCGGCAGGCCGCGCTTGCCCTCGATCGATTCGATCATCGCGGATTCTTCGCCGCAGATATAGGCGCCGGCCCCGCGGCGCAGTTCGATCGTGCCGGCGACGACGAGCCCCGCCTGTTCGAGCGCCGCGATCTCGCGCCGCAGGATCGCGTGGACGGCCGGGTATTCGTCGCGCAGATAGATGTAGATGCGCGCCGCGTCGACGGCCCAGGCCGCGATCAGCATGCCTTCGAGCATGCGGTGCGGATCGCTTTCCAGATAGTGGCGGTCCTTGAACGTGCCGGGTTCGCCCTCGTCGGCGTTGACCGTCATCAGGCGGGGTGCGGGTTCGGCGCGCACGCTCGTCCATTTGCGGCCCGTCGGAAAGCCGGCGCCGCCCAAGCCGCGCAGGCCCGCCTCGTCGAGTGCCGCGATCGTCGCCGCGTGCGCGTCGGGTGCCGCGCGCAGCTTTTCGAGAAGCCGATAGCCGCCGCCCTGGCGATACGCGTCCAGCGCGACATAGGCCGGAATTTCGGGCGTCGTGTCGCCTTTCGCGACGGCCTCGGTAAGCTTTTCGGGCGTCGCGCCGTCGACGGCGCGCTTGCCCAGCATCGCGGCCGGTGCCGCCGCACAGCGGCCGATGCAGGGGGCCGCGACGACGCGTACCTTCGCAGGGTCGAGCGTGCCGCGCATTTTCGCGATCAGTTCCTCGGCGCCGCGCATCGCGCAGGGCAGCGAGTTGCAGATGCGCAGCGTGTGTGCGGGCGGCGAGGCTTCGCCTTCCTTCACGACGTCGAAATGGTGGTAGAAGCTCGCGACCTCGTAGATCTCGGCCTCGGAAAGCCGCATCTCCTCGGCCAGCGCCTTCAGATGGCGCGCGGCGAGATGGCCGAAACGGTCCTGAATCGCGTGGAGATTCTCGATCAGCCGGTCGCGCGCGCGCGATGCGTCGCCCAGAACCGCGCGGACCTCGTCGAGCGCGTGTCCGTCCAGCGCGCGCCCCTTCGGGCCGCCGCCGCGTTTGCCTGCGCCTTTCGCCGGCATTGCCGATCGTTTCTCCCTTTGCGCCCGAGTTTCGAGCCAATCCCGCATCGTGGCAAGTGCAGGGAACCGGTGCGATTGTGCGTGTGCTGGGCGCGTGCGATCATGCATGGATGCGACGCTTTCATGTCGTTTTTGCGCTATTTGCCGGTGCGTGCACGCCGGCCTGTCCGCCGGGCCTGATGCCGGGCACGGCCGTCGATCTCTATTACGGGCGCGGCGGCGTGGCGGAAGCCGACTGGCAGGACTATCTCGAACGCTCGGTCGTCGCGCGGTTCCCCGACGGGATGACCGTCTTCGACGGTGCCGGGCGATGGCGCGACCCGGCGAGCGGGCGCATCGCGGCCGAGGACAGCAAGGTCGTGCGCCTCGTCCTGCCCGATGCGCGTGCGGCCGACGGCGCGTTGCGCGCGGCGATCGAGGATTACAAGCGGCGCTTCGCGCAGCAGTCGGTGCTGCGCGTCGAACAGAATGTCTGCCACGCGTTCTAGCGCGGCGCTGGCGCTGCTCGTCGCCTTCGCGGGCGGGATGGCGCATGCGCAGGCCGCGCGCTTCGACTGGCTTGCCGACATCGAGCGCGAGCTGCCGGCGATCGAGGCCTGCGCGACGGCGCTGGGCGCGGGGCCCGCGGGCGTCGCCGCACTGCATCGCGAGGGAGCCGCGCGCCATCTGCTGCTGCGCGATGCGGGCTCGCTCGTCTGGGCGTGCGACTGGCGCGCGGATCGCGTGCGCGTGTCGCTCGAACCCGATCCGGCGAGCGTGCGCCATCGCCGGCCGGTCTTCTGGCTCGCGCGCTTCGGCGAACCGTGGGCCGAATGCTGGGACGCCGAGCCGGTGCGAAAGCGCGACGGCAGCCTCGCGGGCTGGTTCGTCGTGCAGACCTGCTAGCGGCGCGTCGCCGCGCAAGTCGCTGCGGCGCTCGCGGCGTCGGCCGCCTGCGGGAAGAGCGGGCCCGGCCTGCCGAACGCGGCCGCGTACAGGGCCCGCACGGTCGGCCAGTCGAGCGGACGCGGGATCGACAGCCGCGTCGGCGTTTGCGCGACATGGCCGGCTGCGTCGAGCGGCGCTTCGATCCCCCACCAGCCCTGCGCGGTGGCGCCCGGCGCCCCGTAGCGCCGGTCGGTGAGCCGCGCGCGCGTGCCGTCGGCGGCCAGTGCGGGCCACGTCTCGCCCGATGCGAACCAGTCGAGCAGGCGGCCCTGCGGCGTGGCGGCCAGTTCGGCGAAGGCCGGGTGTGCGGGGCGGACGAAGCAGGTCCACGCGACGGCACCCTTCTGCAACGGCGAGGCGAAGGCCACGCGTGCACCCGCCGGCTCGTCCACGACGATGCGGCGCAGCCACGGCTGGAAGATCGTCGTGTAGACGCGTACGTCGGCGAGCGCCACGCCTTCGGCGGCAAGCTGGTCGCGCGCCATGCGCTCGACGCGCATGTTCTGCGCGGTGCCGTAGAGCTGCCAGATCGCCGAGAAGGCCAGCGCCAGCAATCCAAGCCCGCGCGCAAACGCGGTATCCGGCCGTGCGATGGCGGCGAGCGCCGCGCCGATCAGCGGCAGCGTATAGAACGGATCGATGATCGCGATGCCGGAGATCGCGAAGCGCATGCCGGAAAACGGCGCGAGAAGCTGCGTGCCGTAGACCGTGAAGACGTCGAGCAGCGGATGCGTCAGCAGGCAGGCGAGAAACAACGCGATCCAGACGGGCAGGGCGTCGTCCGCGCCGTCGGGCTCGTAGGGCCGCACGCGGTTGGCGTGCCGCCAGAACAGCCAGCCCAGCACCAGCCCCAGGACGAGGCCGAAGAAGACCGAATGGGTGAAACCGCGGTGATGGTGCCATTCGGCGAAGGCGTCGCCGCCGAACAGGACGATGTTGTCGAAATCGGGAACCGTCGCGGCGAGGGCACCCAGCGCCAGCGCCCGGCGGCCCAATCGCCGGCCGGCCACGAGATGGCCGAGCGCGGCGCCGAAGGCGAGATGCGTGATCGAATCCAAGCGGGACTTCCGGCGGCAACGGGCGACCGCACGACAATAGGTCGCCTTCGCGGGCCGTCAACAGCCGCACGCATCGGGTCCCGGTTGCCAAGGACCGGGCGAATTGCGACAGTCCGAAGGGCATGCCGGTTCTGGCCTGTCGGTTGCATCGTCCGGGGGAGGGCCCGACGGGGCAGCGGGCGTCAGGGAGGTTGGGTTTGGGCGCAGCGCCATTCGACGAGATGACGGCCGCCGACGGCGGGGTGAGACCCGCCTATGCCGAGCTTGCGGGATGGCTCGCGCGCATGCCGGTCGACCAGATCGGCCGCAAGCGCCTCGAGGCCGACCTGCTGTTCCGGCGTCTCGGCATCACCTTCGCGGTCTACGGCGAGGGCGGCGATCCCGAACGTCTCATCCCGTTCGACGTGATCCCGCGCATCATCACGAATTCGGAGTGGACGAAGCTTTCGGAAGGGCTCGTCCAGCGCGTGCAGGCGTTGAACGCGTTCCTCTACGACGTCTACCACGACATGGAGATCGTCAAGGCCGGCAAGATCCCCGAGCAGCTCGTCGTCGGCAACGCGCAGTACCGGCCCGAGATGCGCGGCGTCGACGTGCCCGGGCGCATCTACACGCACATCGCCGGCATCGACGTGGTGCGCGTGGCCGAAAACCAGTTCTACGTGCTCGAGGACAACGTGCGCACGCCGTCCGGCGTCTCGTACATGCTCGAGAACCGCGAGGCGATGATGCGCCTCTTCCCCGAGCTGTTCGCGCTCAACCGCGTCCAGCCGGTCGGCCACTATCCCGACGAACTGCTGAAGTCGCTACGCTCGCTGCCGCCGGCAGGCTGCGCGGACAAGGACGAGCCCACCGTCGTCGTGATGACGCCGGGCGCCTACAACTCGGCCTATTTCGAGCACGTCTTCCTCGCCGAGCAGATGGGCGTGGAACTGGTCGAAGGCCAGGACATGTTCGTCGAGAACGACGTCGTCTACATGCGCACCGTCGCGGGGCCCAAGCGCGTCGACACGATCTACCGCCGGCTCGACGACGCTTTCCTCGACCCCGCCGCGTTCAACCCGGACAGCGTGCTGGGCGTGCGCGGCCTGTTCGCGGCCTACCGCAAGGGCAACGTCAATCTCGCGAATGCCGTGGGTACGGGCGTGGCCGACGACAAGTCGGTCTACACCTACGTGCCCGACATGGTGCGCTTCTATCTGGGCGAGGAGCCCAAGCTCGCCAACGTGCCCACCTATTCGCTGCGCAAGGCCGACGATCTCAAATACACGCTCGAGCATCTGCCCGAGCTGGTCGTGAAGGAAGTCCACGGCTCGGGCGGCTACGGCATGCTCGTGGGCCCGAAATCGACGAAGGACGAAATCGAGGCCTTCCGCAAGCGCATCCTCGCCACGCCCGACAACTACATCGCCCAGCCCACGCTGGCGCTGTCGACCTGCCCGACCTATGTCGACGAGGGCGTGGCGCCGCGCCACGTGGACCTGCGGCCGTATCTGCTGGTCGGCAAGGACGTGAAGCTGGTGCCCGGCGGGTTGACGCGCGTGGCGCTGCGCAAGGGTTCGCTCGTCGTCAATTCCTCGCAGGGCGGCGGCACCAAGGACACCTGGGTGCTGGAGGGCTGAGCCATGCTGTCGCGCGCCGCTTCCTCGCTCTACTGGATGTCCCGCTACATGGAGCGCGCCGAGAACATGGCGCGCATCCTCGACGTCTCCTACCGCATGTCGCTCTCGGCGTCGGACGCGCATTCGCAGCGCACGCAGTGGGAGCCGGCGCTGGTCGTGGCGGGCTGCGAGCAGCCCTTCAAGGAGACGGGCCGCAAGATCGACGCGCGAAACGTGATCGAGTTCCTGGCGCTCGACGCCGACAACATGTCCTCGATCCGCGCCTCGCTGTGGACGGCGCGCGAGAACGCCCGCGCGATGCGCACCCAGATCACTACCGAGATGTGGGAAGCGCTCAACGCCACGTGGCTGGAGATGCGCGGGCTCGACTACGCGAAGATCGAGGCGATGGGCCTGCGCGCCTTCTTCGACTGGGTCAAGGAGCGCAGCCACCTGTTCCGCGGCGTGGGTTACGGCACCATGCCGCGCGATGCGGCCTACCGGTTCGTTCGCGTGGGCACGTTCCTCGAACGCGCGGACTCCACCGCCCGCCTGCTCGACGTCAAATACCACGTGCTGCTGCCCACGGCGCGCGACGTGGGCGGTGCGGTCGACTATTACCAGTGGGGCGCGCTTCTCCGCTCGGTCTCTGCCTTCCAGGCCTACCGGCGCATCTTCCGTGACGTGATCCGGCCGCGCCGCGTGGCCGAACTGCTGATCCTGCGGGACGACATGCCGCGCTCGCTGCGCGTGTCGTTCGGCGAACTCACCCAGCTCCTCGACCAGCTGCGCGAGATGTTCCAGCGCGACTACCTGTCCGCGCGCCTCGCCGACCAGATGTACAACCGCCTGCGCTTCGGCCGGATCGACGACATTTTCGAGCAGGGCCTGCACGAGTTCCTCACCGAGGTCGTCAACAGCAACTTCGCGCTCGGCAAGGCGATTGCGGACGACTTCGGAATGACGTATTGAGCCGGCGCGTCCGCAACCGGAGTAACGCTTCCCCATGACCTACGGCGTCGGCCTTCTTCTCGAGGACGGTCTCGTCCTCTGCTCGGACTCGCGCACGCACGCGGGCGTCGACCACGTCGCCGTCTTCAACAAGATGCATGTGTGGGAAACGCCGGGCGAGCGCGTGATGACGCTGCTGACGGCGGGCAACCTCGCGATCTCGCAGTCGGTCGTGAACCTGCTGACCGAGGGCATGGGGACCGACCGCACCGAGACGATGGCCAACGTCCCCTCGATGTTCGAGGCGGCGCGCCTCGTCGGCCGGGCCGTGCGCGAGGTCTACGATCTCGACGCCGCGCGGCTGAAGGAGCAGGGCACCGAGTTCAACGTCTCGCTGATCCTCGGCGGCCAGATCAAGGGGCGGCGACTGCGCCTGTTCCAGATCTATTCGGCCGGCAATTTCATCGAGGCGTCGGCCGAGACCCCGTATTTCCAGATCGGCGAGACGAAATACGGCAAGCCGATCCTCGACCGCGTGGTGATGGGCACGACGACGCTGAACGAGGCGGCGAAATGCGCGCTCATCTCGATGGATTCAACGCTGCGCTCGAACGTGTCGGTCGGCCTTCCGATCGACATCGCCATCGTGCGGCGCGACGAATGCCGCGTCGCCGTGCGCCGTCGCCTCGACGAGAAGGACGTCTACCTGTCCGACATCCGCCGGCGCTGGTCGGAAGGCCTGCGCTCGGTCTTCCAGACCGTGCCGGACCCGGACTGGAAGGTCTGAGCGGCCGGGCATCGCCGTCGTGCTGAGCGATCCCTTCTTCTACGCGCTGGCCGTGCCGGCGTTCCTGCTGACCGGCATCTCCAAGGGCGGGTTCGGCGGCGGGCTCGGCTCGATGGGCGTGCCGCTGATGGCGCTCGCGATCCCCGTGCCGCAGGCCGCCGCGATCATGCTGCCGCTGCTCATCGTGATGGACGTCGTCGGCGTGTGGCGTTACCGCCGGCAGTACGCGCGCGAACTCATGGGCGTCCTTCTTCTCGGCGCGGTGATCGGGACGGCGATCGGCTACGCCGCGTTCCGCCATCTCGACGACGGCTGGATCCGCCTGCTGATCGGCATCATCGCCGTGCTGTTTCCGCTCAAGGATCTGGTACTTCGCGCGCTCGGCCGCGCCCCGCTGCCCGAAACCGTGAACCCTGCCAAGGGCGTGTTCTGGTCGACCATCGCGGGCGTGACGAGCTTCATCGCCAACGCCGGCAGCCCGCCCATCCAGGTGTTCCTGCTGCCGCTGCGCCTCGACAAGACCGTGTTCGTGGCCACGACCACGGTCTATTTCGCGTTCATGAATGCGATAAAATTCGGCCCCTACGTGATGCTCGGCCTGTTCACGCCCGAAAACCTCACGACCAGCGCCATCCTGCTGCCGCTGGCGCTGGCGGGGATCTTCCTGGGTATCTGGCTGCACCCGCGCGTGCCCGACAAGCCCTTCTATTTCTGGTGCAACGTCTTCCTGTTCGTCACGGGGCTGAAGCTGCTGTGGGACGGGTCGAAGCTGGTGTTCTTCGCCTAGGCCCTTGCCCCGAATTATTTTAGGTCTAAAATAATTCGGATTTCGAGGAGGCAGGGTCCATGAAGATCGTCAGCATCGGCGGAGGGCCGGCAGGCCTCTATTTCGCGATCCTCGCCAAGAAGGCCGATCCCTCGGCCGACATCCTCGTGGTCGAGCGCAACAAGCCCGACGACACGTTCGGCTTCGGCGTCGTGTTCTCCGACGAGACGCTCGGCAACTTCGCCGACGCCGATCCGGAAAGCTACAAGGCGATCACCGAAGCCTTCGCGCACTGGACCGACATCGACATCCACTACGGCGGGCAGGTCGTCACCTCGACCGGGCACGGCTTCTCCGGCCTCGCGCGCGTCAAGCTCCTCAACATCCTGCAGAAGCGCGCGACGGATCTGGGCGTCAAGATCCGCTTCGAAACCGAAGCGAAGGGTCCCGGCGATTTCCCCGACGCCGACCTGATCCTCGCGGCCGACGGCGTCAATTCCGGTATCCGGCAGGCCTTCGCCGACCGTTTCGGCCCGAAGCTCGACTGGCGGAAGAACAAGTTCGTGTGGCTCGGCACCACGCGCCCGCATCCGTCCTTCACGTTCCATTTCAAGCAGCACGCGGCGGGCGTCTTCCGCGTCCACGCCTACCAGTACGACCGCACGAACTCGACCTTCATCGTCGAATGCACGGAAGGTGCTTGGAAGCGCGCGGGCCTCGACAAGGCGAGCGAGGCCGAGACGCTCGCATTCTGCGAAAAGCTCTTCGCCGCGGAACTGGACGGGCACCGGCTGCAAGCCAACCGATCGATCTGGCGCACCTTCCCGACGATCTCGAACGCGCACTGGAGCTTCGACAACGTCGTGCTGATGGGCGATGCGCTCCACACGGCGCACTTCTCCATCGGGTCGGGCACGAAGCTGGCGATGGAAGATGCGATAGCACTTGCCGATGCGGTCAAGGCGCATCCCGGCGACGTGCGCGCGGCCCTCGCCTCCTACGAGAAGGTCCGCCGGCCGCAGGTCGAGGCGATCCAGCGCGCTGCGCAGACGAGCCTCGAATGGTTCGAGGATGTCGAGCGCTATGCCGGGCGTTTCGAACCGCTCGAATTCGCCTTCTCGATGCTGACGCGTTCGATGCGCATCACGCACACGAACCTGAAGCTGCGCGACCCGAAATTCGTCGCGCGGATCGACGAGGATTTCGCGAAGCGGGCCGGGACCGGGGCGGCGGCATCCGTGCCGCCGATGTTCGTGCCGCTCAAGCTGCGCGGCCTGACGCTTCCCAACCGCGTCGTCGTTTCGCCGATGTGCCAGTACTCGGCCGAGGACGGCACGCCCGACGACTGGCATCTCGTGCATCTGGGCAGCCGCGCCATCGGTGGTGCAGGTCTGGTGATCGCCGAGGCGACGGACGTCAGTGCGACCGGGCGCATCACGCCGGGCTGCACGGGCCTCTACAAGGACGAACACGTGGCCGCGTGGAAGCGCATCGTCGATTTCGTCCACGCCAACAGCCCGGCGAAGATCGCCGTGCAGATCGCGCATGCGGGACGCAAGGGATCGACTTGCGTGCCGTGGGAAGGCAACGACAAGCCGCTGCCGGCCGGCGGTTGGCCGCTGCTGTCGGCGTCGGCCATTCCCTACAAGGCGGGCAGCCAGACGCCCAAGGCGATGGACCGCGCCGACATGGACG
>JAYRKO010000585.1:0-2178 GCA_041905745.1 Tagaea sp.
GCGCGTGACCAAGGCGGACGCCGAGATGATCCGCAGCTGCGTCATCTACAAGGACGACGACGTGATCGTCCTCAACAAGCCGCCGGGGCTGGCGGTGCAGGGCGGGACCGGCACCGAACGCCACATCGACGGCATGCTCGACGCGCTGGAATTCGACCACGAGGGGCGGCCCAAGCTCGTCCACCGGCTCGACCGCGACACCTCGGGCGTGCTGGTCCTCGCGCGCGGGGCGAAGAACGCGCAGCGGCTGGGCGATTCCTTCCGCCACCGCAACGCGCGCAAGCTCTACTGGGCGCTCGTCGCCGGCGTGCCGAAGCCCGCGCAGGGCAAGATCGACATGGCGCTCGCCAAGGAAGCGGGCCCTACGGGCCACGAACGCATGGCTGGCGACGAGGAAGACGGCAAGCGCGCGGTCAGCCTCTACGCCACCGCCGACGTGGCCGGCGACCGGGTTGCGTGGCTCGTCCTGTGGCCGCGCACGGGCCGCACGCACCAGCTGCGCGTCCACTGCGCCGACGGGCTGGGCACGCCCATCGTGGGCGACGGCAAGTACGGCGGGGCGGCCTCGCGCGTGGCCGGCGACGGCGTTTCCGGCAAGCTGCACCTGCATGCGCGCTCGATCGAGCTGCCGCACCCGTCGGGCAGCGGCATGCTGAAGGTCAAGGCGCCGCTGCCGTTCCACATGCGCAAGACGTGGGAATTCTTCGGCTTCGATCCCGAGGCGCGCATCGATCCGTTTCCGCGGGATTGAAAAACCGGGACGAACCCGGCTATCTCCTCGGCATGGATTCCGTACGTCCGCCGCGCCTGGCGCTCTTCGATTTCGACGGCACGCTGGTCGACAGCCAGCACGCCATCCAGACCTGCATGGAAAGCGCGTTCAAGGGCGTCGGTCTCGTGCCGCCGGCCCTGTCGCAGACGCACCGCGTCATCGGGCTGCCGCTGGAACGCTGCATGGCGATCCTGGCGCCCGACAGCGACGGCGCCACGCATGCCCGCCTCGTCGACGGCTACAAGGAGGCGTTCTTCGCGCTGCGCACCGAAGGCGGCATGGTCGAGCCGATGTTCCCGGGGGCGCTCGCGGCCCTCGACGCGCTGGAGGCCGACGGCTGGCTCCTGGGCATCGCCACCGGCAAGGCGCGGCGCGGGCTCGACGCGGTATTGGCGAGCCACAGCCTGTCGCGACGCTTCGTCACGCTGCAGACCGCCGACCGCGCGCCGGGCAAGCCCGATCCGACGATGGTCCACTGGGCGCTGGAAGAGGCGGGCGTGGCGCACGCCGACGCGGTGATGATCGGAGACACGAGCTACGACATGGCGATGGCCAAGGCCGCCGGTGTCCGTGCCATCGGCGTGGTTTGGGGCTATCATTCGGCCGAGGATTTGACGCGCGCGGGGGCCGACCGGCTCGCCGTCGCGTATGACGAAATTCCCGGTCTCGTCCGGGAGCTTTGGGAGAAGCGGACATGCGCATCGTGAAATGGCTCGCCATCGGCATCGCCGCGATCGTCGTTCTCGCGGTCGGCGCGGTGTTCGTGATCGCCTCGCAGATCGATCCCAACCAGTACAAGCCGCAGATCGTCGACGCCGCGAAGAAGGCGACGGGCCGCGATCTCGCGCTCAAGGGCGACATCAAGCTGTCGCTGGGCCTGTCGCCCAGCTTCGGCATCGCCGACGTGGCGTTCGGCAACGCCGCGTGGGGTTCGCGCCCCGAGATGGTCAAG
Source organism: Tagaea sp. (assembly GCA_041905745.1). Lineage (GTDB taxonomy): Bacteria > Pseudomonadota > Alphaproteobacteria > CACIAM-22H2 > CACIAM-22H2 > Tagaea. The sequence continues at coordinate 1,725 of JAYRKO010000585.1, forward strand.
GTCGGCCGCTTCGAGGTGCAGGTGGCGCTGCTGCCGCTCCTGTCCAAGCAGGTCGAGGTGAAGCGCCTCGTGCTGCTCGACACCGACATCCTTCTGGAGACCGACGCGAAGGGGAAGGGCAACTGGGAATTCGACGTGCCCGCCGCCTCGCCCGCGCCCGCGCAACCGCAAGGCCAGCCGGCCGCGCAAGGGTCGGGCGGCGGTGCGCCGCTGCCGGTCGTGCGCGAGGTGGAACTGCGCAACGCGCGCTTCGCCTTCCGCGACGGCGTGGCCAAGCAGACGCAGGAAGTGAAGCTCGAACGCGTGCTGCTGAACGCGGATTCCGCATCCTCGCCGCTGCGCCTCGACATCGCCGGGTCGGCGAACGTGCCGGCACTGGCGGGCGAGCAGAAATTCGCGCTCAAGGGTTCCGTCGGCTCGATCGAGCGCATGATGCAGTCGAGCGGCCAGCCCT
>JAYRKO010000030.1:0-11806 GCA_041905745.1 Tagaea sp.
TCCTGGATGTCGAGATCGACCGTCACGCCGAGCACCTGCTTCCACTGGTCGGCGTAGTAGGCGATCTCGTTGCGGAAGGGCGCGAGGTTCGCGATCTTCAGCGGCGGCATGCCCTTGCCGTCGGCGTAGCCGGCATCGGCCATCAGCTTTTTGGCGCGCGCCGGATCGTAGGGGATCTTGCGGACGTTCGGGTTGTAGCCCGGAATGCCCGGTGTGATCTGGCCGTAGAGCGGCTGGGCCAGCCCGCCGAACAGGCCTCGGGTCATCGCGTCGCGGTCGATCGAGATGCAGAACGCCTCGCGCACGCGCTTGTCCTTGAACGGCGCGTAGAGGTTCTGGTTCATGCCCAGATAGTTGATCTGCGCGGCGGAGACGGTCTGCGCTTCCGCGCGCAGCTTCTGGTCGCGCATGATGCGTCGCGCGAGATCGGTGCTGGCGACCATCAGGACGTCGAGTTCGCCGGCCTCGTACATCGTGACCGACGTTTCCTCGGAAGGCACGATCACGAAGCGGACCCCGTCGACCTTCGGCGCGCCGTCATAGAAGTCCTTGAACGCCGCCAGGCGCACTTCCTGTCCGCGCTTCCAGCTTTCGAAGCGGTAGGGCCCGGTGCCGGCCGACGTCTCCATGAACCAGTTGGCGCCCTTGTCGGCGATGACCTGGGTGTCGAAGAACATGAACGGGTAGATCGGGAACAGGACGTCGGGTGCGGTGAAGCGGATATCGACGGCGAGATCGCCCGCGACCTTCACGCCCGCGAGATCCTTGGTCTTGCCTTCCTGCACGTCCTTGGCGCCGACGATGCGCTGGAGGTACTGGAGCTGCAGGCCCGCCTTGCTGCCCGGGGCCAGCAGCGCCTCGAAGCTCGACTTGACGTCCTTGGCGCCGAACGGCCGGCCGGTGTGGAACTTGACGCCGGGGCGCAGTTCGAAGCGCCAGCCCAGATTGTCGGGATGCGCCGTCCATTTGAGCGCGAGCGCCGGCAGGACGTTGCCCTTCTCGTCGACGCGCGAGAAGCTCTGGTAGACGTTGCGCAGCACGTCGCCGGCGATGAGCGCGGAGAAGGTGATCGGGTCGATCATCTCCGGGTCGGCGTTCACGTTGACGCGCAGGTCGCGCGCGGCCACGGGGCCCGCGAGGCCGGCCGCCAGTGCTGCGGCAAGCGCGTATCGGACGATGTTTCCTTGCTTCATGGACGCCTCCTTCGGAAGGGGAATGGGCAGACGCGTAGGCTGGAACGGATCATGGCGCGGTCTCGAACCCGACCGCGACGTTGCAGGCAAAATCGGGGCCGATTTCGATGCGCCGCGCGCTTTCGGCGAACGGAACCGCATTGTTCGCAAGATGCACGCGGCAGGCCGCGAGATCGGCGACCGCGAAATCGATGCCGGTCGCCCGCGCGGTGGCGCCGGGCGCGTGCCGCAGCACGATTTCGTGCCGGCCGGCGTCGAGCACGATCTGGCCCGGGGACGTCCTCATCCGGGCGTCCGGCGCGACGCGGCGCCATTGGGCGGCAGCTGCCTCCGGATCGGGACAGGCGATCGCGATGCGGCGGATGCCCAGGGCGCCGTTGGCATGATCGAGCAGCTCCGGCAGCCAGACCGCCTCGCGCGTGGGCTGGCTGCACACGAAAATACGCAGCGGCACCTGCGGCACGTCCGCGAGCGATACGACCTCGAAGCGGGCTTCGAGTTTCGCGCCGTCGGCGCGCGTCACCGGGCGGGCGAACTTGAGCGGGGATTCCGGCGACAGGCCGACGGAGAGCCAGGCCGAATGGGCGCCGCCGGGGTCGTCGGTCGTCAAGGCGAGCCCGGCAAGACCGCCGCCCTCGGCGAGCGATTGGCGCCAGCGCGCATTGCGTTCGGTCGGCGCGACGACCGAGAGCAGTTCGAAGTAATCGTCGCGGCGCAGCATGATCGTGTGGTTCTCGGTGCCGAGAACGGCACTGTGGACGCCGCGCGGCGACAGCGTGAAGCCGAGCCGACGATAGATATCGGCCGCCTGCGCAAGCGCCGGAACGGCGATGACCGCGTGGTCGATCGTGCCGATCGCGACGCTCATTTTCCCTCTCCGTGATCGAGCGTGAAGTACGTGCCGCGGCCTGTCGCGACCGTGGTGCCCGCATCGTTCTTGAGCGCGACGTCGACGGTGCCGACCGTTCGGCCGACGCGCAGCGCGTGTGCTTCGGCGTGGAGATCGGTGGCCACGGCCGGGCGCAGATAGTCGATGCGCAGGTCGACGGTGGGTACGCCGCGCCCGAGCTTTGCGATGATCGCGAAATCTCCGGCGACGTCGATCAGGGCCGCCAGCAGGCCGCCATGCCACTGCCGGGAGCCGGGCTCGCGCTCGAATTCCACGCGCCACGAAGCCTTCAGCGAGATCCGCGCCGCGGCTGCATCGAACTCGACCAAGCGCAGGCCGAGGAACTTCTGGAACGGCCCGGCCGCAAGCTTCGTGCGGATGGTTTCGGCATCGATCATCGGTGGGACTCCACGACGACCTTGCCGATGGCGAGACGTTCTTCCATCTGGCGCATCGCCTCGCGCGCGTCGGCCAGCGCGAAACGCGGTTCGTGCAGGACCGGCTTCAGGCGGCCCTCGGCCGTCATGGCGAGCAGCGCTTCGACGTCCCCGCGCGACCAGCCGTTCGAACCGATGATGTTGAGCTCGAAGGTCCAGATGTAGCGGATGTCTTCCTTTGGATCGTAGCCGGCGGTGGCGCCGCAGGTGACCATCCGCCCGTCGCGGCGCAGCACGCGCAGGCCCTTGGTCCACGCGTCGCCGCCGGTGAAGTTCACGACCATGTCGAGCCCGCCGCTCGGCCGGCGCCGCGTGCTCGCGCGGCCGAACAGCCGGTGGCACTCGGCCACCCAGTCCATTGCGGCGTAGTCGATGACGTGATCGGCGCCCAGCGCCTTCAGGCGCGCGAGCTTCGCCTCGCCCGAAGCGCAGGCGACGACCTCCGCGCCGACCTGCTTGGCGAGCTGCACGCAGCACGTACCGACGCCGCCCGATGCGCCGAGTACGAGCACGCGTTCGCCCGCGCGGATCTTCCCGCGCTCGAACATCATGCGATGTGCGGTTCCGTAGGCGACGGGCAGGGCGGCGGCCGAGGCGAAATCGACGCGACTGTCGAGCGGCACCAGCATGTGCGCCGGCACGCGGACATATTCGCCGAGTCCGCCGTCCATCGTCTCGCCGAGGAAGCCGTGATCGACACGGTTGATCGGGTCGATGACGACCCGGTCGCCGACCTTGAATCCGGACACCTCGCGCCCGACCTCGGCGATCTCGCCGGCGGCGTCGTTGCCCACGATCAGCGGCAGATGCAGCGTGATGCCCGGCATCCCGCGCCGCGTGAAGACGTCGTGATAGTTGAGCGAGCAGGCGCGCACGCGCACGACGGCGTCGCCGGGTCCGCATTGCGGGTCCGGATAGCCCGTTTCGTAGACGAGACGGTCGAGACCGCCATGTTCGCGAAGGACGATGGCGCGCATGGTTCAACTCCGCCCGACGGTTTCGCGCTGTGCGCGCGCGATGGGAAGCGCCTCGGCCGTCAGACGCTTGCGGTCGGGCTTGTTCGTCGCCGCGAGCGGAATTTCCTCGCGGAATTCGACGAAGCGCGGATGCGCATAGGCCGGACCATTCTCGAGCGCGAACTTCTTGACGTCTTCGGCGCCGATGGCGGCACCTTTCTGGCGCACGACGAAGGCGAACGGCAGCATGCCCTTGATCTCGTCGGGGACCGGCACGACGGCGGCCTGATGGACGCCCGGCAGACGTTCGATCAGGCGTTCGACTTCGCCCGGCCAGACATTCTCGCCACCGACGACGAACATGTCGTCCGCGCGACCCAGGAAATGGAAAAAGCCGTGCGCGTCGCGGCGCATGATGTCGCCCGAGCGGTACCAGCCGTCCTTCAGCACTTCCGCGGTCTTTTCGGGCAGCTTGTTGTAGCCCTCCATCCGCATCGGATTGTTCATGTAGAGGACGCCTTCGTCCGGTCCGGGGCCCTCGCGCAGCTCGCACAGCGAGCCGGGGAGCGGATAGCCCAGCGACGTCGCCGGGCGCGGGATGCCGTCGGGGTGGGGGCCAAATGGCGACGGGCCGGCTTCGGTCGTTCCGTAGCTGTTGTTGATGGCTGCCTTCGGGAACAGGGCCTGCACCTTGTCGACGAGCGCCTGGGTGAGGGGGGCCGACCCCATCGTCACGTTGCGCACCGACGAGAAGTCGAGACCGCCGACCAGTTCGCTTTCGCGCGCGACGAGCGCCAGCATCGTGGGCACGGATGTGAGCCACGTCACGCGATGGCGCTCGATCGCGCGGGCATAGGCACGCGCCTCGAAGGACGGGAGCAGCACGATGCTGCCGCCGGCGGCGAGCGCGCCCTTCACGCTGATCGTCGCGTTCATGTGGAACATGGGTGCGGCGACGATGTAGCGGTGCGACGAGCGGTCGCCGTACATGCGCGCCGACGTCTCCAGCGACCAGCGCTGCGAGGCGTGGGAAAGCAGGACGCCCTTCGGGCGGCCCGTCGAACCCGACGTATAGAGGATCATCCCCAGTTCGCGCCCCTCGGGCACCACCGTTTCGAACGACCCGGGATCGAGAAGCGCCGCATAGCCGTCGGCCGCGTCGAAATCGATGCGCATCAAGTGGGGTGGGCACATTGCGGCGCGCTCGGCGTCGTGGAAGACCGCGCGAAGATCGGCGTCCGCGACGATGTGGTCGATCGTGTCGCGCGAAAGCTTGAACGAGATGGGCACCGACACGAGGCCCGCGCGCATCGTGCCGAAATAGGCGGCGAGAAGTTCGCGCCGATTGAGCGACAGGATGCCGACGCGATCGCCGCGCTTCAGTCCCTTGCGCAGAAGGCCGCGCGCGACGGCGTCGCACTCGGCGTCGAACGCACGATAGGTCGTCTCGACGGGGTTGTCGGAATCGCGCAGATCGATCAGCGCGACCTTGTCCGGCGCGGCACTGGCATCGAAGCAGCGACCGAGATTGGGGTGGATGCTCATGCCGAAATGCCTTCCCGCTGCGCGATACTGGCAACGGCCTCGGCGAAGCGCGCCACTTCGTCCTCCGTGTTGTAGTAGTGGACCGATGCGCGGACGATCGCGTCGAGCCCGCGCGGTACGAGGTCGAGCCGGGTCGCCTCCGCAACGGCAACCGTCACGTTCATCGAGCGACGCGCGAGTTCCGCCTTGACCCGCTCGGCCGCAATGCCCGGCAGCGAGAAGGTCGTGATTCCGCAGCGGTGCCGGCCGCGGTCGTGGATCGTCGCATTCGCCCGGTCGGCAAGGCTCCGGCGCAGCATTTCGGCGAGTTCGCCGATGCGGCGTTCGACGTCCGGAAAGGGAAGGGCGAGCGCATAGTCGAGCGCCACGCCGAAGCCGACTTTCGCGGCGAAAGCGCATTCGGGCGTTTCGAAGCGACGCGCGTCGGCGCGCATCGCGTACGCGTCGTCGGCCGTCCAGTTCGCGGCATGGTCGTCGAGAAACGGGGGGTCGAGGGTGTCGAGGATCGCCCGGCGGACATAGAGGAACCCGATGCCGCGGGGCCCCCGCAGATACTTGCGGGCGGTGCCCGAAAGCATGTCGCAGCCGATCGCCGCGACGTCGATCGCGATCTGCCCGACCGATTGGCAGGCGTCGAGCAGATAGGGAATGCCCGCGCGCCGCGCGATGGCGCCGACGGCAACCGCCGGATTGACCTGTCCGCCGCTCGTCGCGACATGCGTGATCGCGATGAGGCGCGTGTGCGGACCGATCAGCCGTTCGAACGCGTCGAGATCGATGTCGCCGTTCGCATCGGTCGGCGCGACGTCGATTTCGATGCCGTCGCGCCGCGCCCTGTGCAGGAAGGCGATGTAGTTGCTGCAATATTCCGTACGCGCCGTCAGGACGCGGTCGCCGGGTTTGAGGCGCACCGCGTAGAACGCCATGTCCCACGCGCGCGTCGCATTCTCGACGATGGCGATTTCGTCCGGCACGGCGTTGAGCAGGCGCGCGAGCGCCGCGTACGGCCGCTCGACGGCCGCCCGGCGACGTTCGTGCGCCTCGTAGCCGCCGATTTCGGCTTCGAGGCGCAGATAGTCGACCATCGCATCCGTCGTCGCGCGGACGGGAAGGGCGCAGCCGGCATTGTTGAAATGGAGGACGTTCGCCGTGCCCGGCGTGTCGGCGCGCAGCCGCGAAATGTCGAGGCTCATGCGCCACCCGCCTTCCGGCGCCGGTCGAGCGCTTCGGCGAGATCGGCGCCGGCGCCGGCGATATGCGGCTCGCAAAGACGGATTGCGCCGTCGATGTCGCCCGCGCGGCAGGCGTCGAGGATCGCGTGGTGTTCGTCGCGATTGTCGGCCGCATTGTCCATCGCCAGCAGTTCCAGGCGCAGATAGCGGTCGACGGCGTCGTATTGGTCCTCGATCAGGGAGATCAGGCGCGGGCTTGCGGCGGCGTAAAGGCGCATGTGGAACTTGCGGTGGAGCGCCACCCAGCGGCCGATGTCCTGCTCGCCGTCGAGCGCGTCGAGGATCTCGCGCGCTTCGTCGAACGCCGCGGCGTCGAGCTTCGGGATCGACTGCTTCAGCGCGAGCGATTCCAGCGCGAACCGGATTTCGAATATCTGCCGGATCTCGTCCGCCGACAGCGTCGCGACGACCGCGCCGCGGTGGGGCGAGAACTGGACCCAGCCTTCGGCTTCGAGAAGGCGCAGCGCTTCGCGGATCGGCGTGCGGCTGACGCCGAGCGCAACCGCGATTTCGTCCTGTACGAGCGCGTCGCCTTCCGCGAGTGCGCCCGTCGCGATGCCCTCGCGCAGACATTCGACGACGTGTTGCGTGGCGGTCCGGTGTCGGGCCACGCCGTTGCGTGCGATGTCTTGAAGGAGCGCGGTTTTCACGTATTGGATATTGGATAAAATCCGCCTAACGCGCAAGGATCTTTGTGGATTTCGAGCCTGGAAACCCGTATTTCGAACATTAGAAGAAGCGCGCAAATAATTGAAAATATACATATTTTATATCGCGCTTGGCGCGCTCTCGAGGCCGACCAACGAGCCACGAAGACTATCCTCGACCGCACATGACGTCCGCTTGCCGCCAAGCGCATGCGCGGCCGGACAATGCGGACGAAGAGCGTCCGGCATGCTCGGCAGTGCGTCGGGCATCGCTATCCGCCGGCCCGTTTCGCGCGAGGCTTCGCGAAATCGATCCCAAAACGGGAGTCGCACGGCGCGGATGCGCGCGAGCCATCGAGATTCCGAAGGCCGGCTCTGCGATTGCGAATTCTTAACCGGGGACGCGTATCCCGGGCGCATGACCGCAATCGAAATGGATACGATGAACATAGACAACGATACGAGATCGCGTCGCGACGAATGGATCGATGACATCCTCGTCGGTCGCGTCGACAGGATCGCGGCCGCGTTCGAGCCGGAAGCCGTTCCGCCGCCGACCCTGCTGTGGGCGCCGCAGCCCGGCGACGCGCGCACAAAGGCGATCGCCTTCCTCATCCGGCATTTCACGCGTACCGACATCGAGAATCACGTCGACCCGATCGCGCTGCGCCCGGCGCTGGGCTACATCAATCTGCTGGAACCCGTCGCCGGCGGTGCCGATTTCCGCTACCGGATTTTCGGAACGCATGTCGCCGAGGCGTCGGATCTCGAACTGACGGGCCGCTATATCACCGACATGCCGGCAAGCGAGCATGTGATCGACTTCGCCATCGCGAGCTATCGCGCGGTGATGTTGCGCCGGGCGCCGCTGCTCAGCGTGCGCTATCCCGCGCGCGCCCGCCTGGTCGGGTTCTGGGAGCGGCTGGTCGTTCCCTATCGCTGCGTGCGCTCGGGGGCGGAGCGGCTCCTCGTCGGCCTCGTGCCAGTCGAGGCCGACGGGAGCGGTGCGTCCTCGCGGCTGACGATCTGATCCCTTCGGGGCTCAGCCTACCTTCAGATAGGCGTAGCCCTTTGCCTGCAATGCGGCGACGGTCGCGACGCCCGAGGGAACGATCCGGATGTACGGCGCGTCCTTGGCGAGCGCGAGGTCGATCTTGTTTCGCTCGAAGGTCAGGCGGCAGAGCAGCACGTCGACTCCGAGCTGGCCGAGTGCGGCCGTGCGCTTGTCGAAGTCGGGATCGATCTTGCCGCCCGCCCATGTCGTGCCGTCGAGCGTCTTGAGATGGTACTTGATGCCGGCGGCGTGCGCGACGATGACGATCTTCAGCGCGAACGGGTCGGAATCGTAGACCGACAGGTGGTTGTTGATGTTGCGCAGCATGGCGTCGTAGCGCGCGTCGTCGCCGAAATCGCAGTGGTAGAGGCATGCGACGTCGGATTCCTTCTTCAGGTCCTTCATCTCGATCGTTGGCGGGGCCGCGAGCGCGGCGCCGGTGGCGAGGACGGTACCGCTGGCCAGCGCGCCGATCGCGCGGCGCCGGGAGACGATGGTCATGCCGTTTCCTCCTGCGTTCGATGTGTCGATTCAGCGCGTGCGTCGGGGCGCGCCATCGACCAGCCGGTCGGTCGCGACCGCACCGATCCACATCGACCATAATACGATCCAGGCCGTCAGGGCGAATATCGATGCGCCGGACACCCCGGCACCGACCGCGCAGCCGCCCGCCAGCACGCCGCCGAAGCCCATCAGGCAGCCGCCGGCGATATACCGGCGCATCGCTGCACCCCCCTCGAAACCTTCCAGGCGGAAATCGCCGCCCACGAACGCGCCGAGGGCCGCGCCCGCGACGACGCCCGGCAGCAGGCCGAGATCGAAGGTCGGCGCGCCGGCAGGGCTTGCCACGACGAACATCAGCATGTCGGCCGAAGGGCCGGTGAAGCTCAGCGAATGGACGCTGACCGGATCGAACGAAATTGCAGCGTGCGCGTAGGTGAACCACCATGCGGCGGCGACGCAAAGTCCCGTGCCGACGGCCATCATCGCACGGACGGGGCGCAGGCGGCTTTGCACCGCCATCGCCGCACCGGCAGCAAGCCAGAGCGCACCGAAGCCGATCGCGCCGCCGTGGCCGACGCCGCCCAGCGCCAGCAGGTCGCGCGCTTCGGGGGCGATCGTCCACATTTCGCCAAGCGCCGTGCGCGCGGGCTCGAGCAGGCCGCCGCGCGCGGACTGCGCGACGACCGCGAAGACGAGGCCGGAAAGCAGGGCGCGCAGATTGCCGCCGGCCGACAGGACGAGCATCCGGCTGGCGCATGCGCGCGTCAGCACCATGCCCGAGCCGAACATCAGGCCGCCAACGACGGCACCGGACAGGCTGCCGCGGTTGTTGAGCTGGCGCACCGCGCCCGTATCGAAAAGGCCGAGAAGGAGCAGGGCCTGCGTTGCGACAAGTGCCGACGCGAAGACGAGCAGCCAGACCGCCATCCGCTCGCCGGGCATGCGGTGCGCGACTTCAAGCGTCGCGGCCCGCAGGCAGAATCCGGACCGTTGCGCGAGGAATCCGAAGGCAAGGCCGATGGCAGCACCCCCGGCCGGGCCAAGCCATCCCTCGCCGACCAGGTCGGCAAGGCTGTCGAAATTCATGGAGTGGCACTCCCCGACGGCATGGCTGTAACCTTTTTTGGTGTTGTTCCGAAAATTAGCTTGTCCGAATATGCCGGACGATGAAAGGACCAAGTCGCATGATCACCCGCCGGTTCCTTCTCGGGACGCTCGCCGCAGTGCCCTTCGCCGGCCCGGTGCGTGCCGCGCCCGCGCGCCCGTTCGTTCTGGCGGATTTCCGCGCCGCGCAGGCGGCCGACAAGGCGATCCTGATCGACGTCACCGCTTCCTGGTGCCCGGTCTGCCGCCGGCAGAAGCCGATCCTGAGCCGCCTGCTCGGCGAGCCGCGCTTCGCCGACATGGTCGCTTTCGAGATCGATTTCGACGCGCAGAAGGATGCCGTCCGTCTGATGGACACGCGAATGCAGAGCACGCTGGTCGTGTTCCGCGGCGCCGACGAGATGGGGCGCACGGTCGGCGACACGAACCCGCAGTCGATCGAAGCCCTCCTCTCGATGGCGCTCTGACGCGAGGGGCGGATGGTCGCGACGCTGGCCTTTGCGGCGCTTGCGGGGCTGCTGTCGCTGCTCTCGCCGTGCGTGCTGCCGATCCTGCCGCTGGTGCTTGCCGGTGCGCTCGGCGAGTCCCGCTACGGTCCGACTGCGCTGGCCGCCGGGTTGGCGCTTTCCTTTGCGCTCGCCGGCACGCTGCTGGCTGGTGCGGGCTATGCGGCCGGGTTCGATGCCGACTGGTTCCGGACGTTTGCCGCGGCGGCGATGATCCCCTTCGGTTTGGTCCTGTTCGTGCCGGCCTTCCACGAGGCTGTCTCCGCCGGACTTGGCCGCATCGGCGCGGCCGGCGGGGAAGCCGTTTCGGGACGGCGCTTTGCCGGCACGGGCGGTCAGTTCGCGCTGGGCGCGCTGCTGGGCCTCGTGTGGGGCCCGTGTGTGGGCCCCACGCTGGGGGCCGTGAGCCTCATGGCCGCGCGCGGCGAGAATCTCGGCCAGGTCGCCATGACGATGACCGCGTTCGGGATCGGTGCGGCGGCGCCGCTTGTGGCATTGGGCACATTGCCGCGCGAGCGGATCGTGTCGCTGCGCGCGCGTCTGGGCCTTGCGGGCAGGGCGGGCAACCGGATTTTGGGCGCGCTGCTCGTGCTTGCCGGGGTGTTCGTCGCGACGGGCCTCGACAAGCGCGTCGAGACGACGGTCCTCGACGCGATGCCGGACTGGCTCGTCGATCTGACGACGCGCTTCTGAATCAGAAGGTCACGTCGTCGACGATCGCGTCGAGGCCGGCTTGCGCGCATTTCGCGTCGGCCGCACCGCCCGGCGCGCCGGAAACGCCGATCCCGCCGAGAATGGCGCCGCCCCCCTCGATCGTGATGCCGCCGCCGATCGCAACGACGCGCGGCACACCGCGCAGGCCGGACATTTCGCCGCTTTCGGTCAGTCGGGCAAGGCCGAGCGTGTCCTGACGCAGCGTCAATGCCGTCCACGCCTTGCCGCCTGCGACATCCACCGTATGCGGGCCGGCGAACCGGTCGCGCACGAAGGCTTGAAGAATGCCCGACCGGTCGACGACCGCGACGCCGACCTGGAATCCGTCGGCACGGCAGGCCGCGAGCGCCGCCTGCGCCGCCTTGAGCGCCGTTTCGGGCGTCAGGGAGCGCAGCGCATAAGTTCCTTCCTGCGCGGCGGCGCCGGCGGCAAACGTCACCGCAAATCCCGCGGCGCATGCCGCAGATGCGAAGGCTTTCAACATGGCGTCTTCTCCTTCCGCTTCCGTCGTCTCGCGCTGGATGATATCGATAGGGAAAGCAAATCAAAAAAATTTGTGTCCGTCGATATATTTCATTGATTGCTAATTTAGCATCACCTATTGTTCGCCAAAATCCGGAGGACGCCGATGGACGATTCGGGAAATTTGCGCGTGGGTGCCGCAGGGCGCATCCGCCGCGCGCCCGAGAACTTTCTCGACGGCGATGCCATCGCCGAGGTCGGCCGCGGCCGTCGCGACGTGTTGCGTGCGGGCTTTGCGGCGGCGATCGCCGGGTTGGCTGCGGCCGCAGCTCCGGCCCGCGCCGCCCAACCAGAAGGCGATCCCGACATTCTCGATCTGCCGCCGTGGAGCACGTCGCTGGGCCTGCCCGTCGCGGCCGTTCCATACGGCGTTCCTTCCAAGTACGAGCGCAACCTCGTGCGGCGGCAGAGCCCCGGCCTCACGCAGGTCGCGGCCGCCAGCGTCGCCTTTACGCCGTTGCAGGGCAGCTTCGGCATCATCACGCCGTCGGGCCTGCATTTCG
>JAYRKO010000586.1:0-2174 GCA_041905745.1 Tagaea sp.
GGCGCGTGGCGACGTCGCCGGCCAGCGCCAGCGCCTCGCGCCGGTCGGCCACGTGCAGATGCGCGCCCACGGCGACGTTCTCGCGCACGCTGAGCGCGCCGAAGGGCTGCACGATCTGGAAGGTGCGTACGAGCCCGCGGCGCGCGATCTCGTGCGGCGCAAGCCCGACGATGTCTTCGCCCGCGAAGGCGACGCTGCCGGCATCGGGCCGGTGGAAGCCCGCGAGCAGCGCGAAAAGCGTCGTCTTGCCGGCACCGTTCGGGCCGATCAGCGCCACGATCTCGCCCTCCGCGACGTCGAGCGAGGCTTCCGAAACGGCCACGAGGCCGCCGAAGCGCTTGGTCAGGTCGCGCGCCTCAAGCATTGGGCCTCGCCTTGCGCCGCAGCCGGCCCATCAGCCCGTCCGGCATGAAGCGCATCATCACCACGAGGAGGACGCCGTAGAAAACCAGATGCACGCCGGGTGCATCGCCCATCAGGCGGCGGGCAGCCTCCGAAGCGCCGTGAAGGATCGCCGAGCCGAGGAGCGGCCCGAAGATCGTGCCGAGCCCGCCGACGATGGGCACGAGCAGGATCTCGACCGATACGCCCGGTCCGAAGGCGATGCCGGGATCGACGTAGAGATAAGCCTGCGCGTAGACCGTGCCGCCGATGCCGGTCATGGCGCCGGAAAGCACGATGGCCTTCATCTTGACGGCGAAGGGATCGACGCCGAGGGCGGCGGCGGCCGCTTCGTTCTCGCGCACGGCGGCAAGCTGCGCGCCCAGTCGCGCATGCTCGATCTTCCACACCAGCACGATCGACGCGACGACGAGACCCAATGCCACGTAATAGAGCCCCGCATAGTCCGGCTGCAGGTGGCGCCAGCCGGGTGCGAGCGGGATGAACGCGCCCACGCCGCCGCCGGTGAAGTCGGCCGCGTTGGCGAGAATGCGGAACACCTCGGCGAAGGCGAGCGTGACGAGCGCGAAATACGAGCCGCGCAGCCCGTAGCGGAACGAAAGGAAGCCCGCGAACGCGCCGGCAAGCCCGCCCGCGATCGCGCCGAAAATCGGGCCCAGCCACGGATCGGTGCCCAGCAGCGTTTGCGACAGCACGGCCGCATAGGCGCCGGTGCCGAAGAAAAGCGCATGCCCGAACGAGAACTGCCCGCCGTAGCCGCCCAGCACGTTCCAAGCCTGCCCCATATAGGCGAAGAGCAGCGTCGTGAACGCGAACTTGATCCAGAAGTCGCTCGCCACGACATGCGGATAAGCGAGGGCCGCGGCCAACGCCGCGCAGATCGCGATGCGTCCGGCGGTGCCGTTCATGCCATCCGGCTCCCGAACAGGCCGGTGGGGCGGAACAGCAAGAGCGCGATGAAGATCACGAAGATGCCGAGCTGGCCGTATTCCTGGCCGAGGAACAGCCCGGTCAGCGATTCCGTCACGCCGATGGCAAGCCCGCCGACCAGCGCGCCGACGAACGATCCCATGCCGCCGAGGACGACGACGGTGAACGCGACGAGGACGAAGACGTTGCCGACGCCGGGGCTGACATAGAAGGACGGCAGCAGCAGGCAGGCGGCCGCACCCAGGACGGCCGTGCCGATCCCGAAGCTCATCGCGAAGATGTGGTCGACGTCGATGCCGACGAGCCGCGCACCCTGCCGCTCGCGCGCGACCGCGCGGATTGCGCGGCCGAGATCGGTGCGCGCGATCAGCCACCACAGCGCGGCGGCGACCGCGAGGGCGGCGAGGAAGCCGATGGCGCGCGGGTAGGGGACGAGCGCGAAGCCCAGATCGAGCATCTCGTAGGTGAGCGGCGTTTCGATCGTGCGCGTGTCGGCGCGGAAGAAGAACAGCGCGGCGTTCTCGACGACGATCGACACGCCGAGCGTGACCAGCAGCACGTTCTGGTCCTTGCCGTGACTGGCCTTGCCGATGATCGACCGCTGGAGGACGTAGCCGAGCGCGAAGAAGACAGGCACGAGGACGGGAATGGCGAGATAGGGATCGAGCCCGAGCCCCTGATGCAGGAAGAAGGCGGCGTAGAGGGCGGCCATCAACAGGCTGCCGTGCGCGAAATTGATGATGTGCAGCACGCCGTAGATGAGCGTCAGCCCCAGCGCCACGAGCGCGTAGATCGCGCCGAGCGTGAGGCCGTTGACGGCGGCCGGCAGGAGGATGGCGAAT
>JAYRKO010000587.1:0-2173 GCA_041905745.1 Tagaea sp.
GTCTGCCAGCCGCTCCACGAAGCCAAAGCCCCCGTCAGCGAATGGGTTGCCTGAACATGCCGGACATCTCGATCTCTCCCGACCGCCTGCGGGCACTTGCCGTCGCGATCTGCCGTGCGGCGGGCTCCGCGGAAGACGAAGCGCGCGCGGTTGCGGAAAATCTCGTCGACGCGAACCTCACCGGCCACGATTCCCACGGCGTGGGCATGCTGCCGATCTATATCGACGCGGCGCGGCGCGGCGCACTGAAGCTCGGCATGGCGCCGAAGATCGTCAGCGAGACGGCCGCGACGCTCGTCGTCGACGGCCAGCGCGGCTACGGCCAGACGATCATGAAGGCGGCGACCGACCTGCTCTGCGACAAGGCGAAAAGCGCCGGGGCGGCCGTGCTGGCGCTTCGCAACACGCACCATATCGGGCGCATCGGCGCGTGGGCCGAGCAGGCCGCCGCGCGCGGCTTCGCATCGTTCTTCGTCGTCGACGTCGCGGGCGTCGACGCCAAGGTCGCCCCGCATGGCGGGCGCGAGGGACGCCTCGGCACGAACCCGATCTGCCTGGGTCTGCCGGTCAAAGGCGGCCATCCGGTCGTCGCCGACATGGCGACGAGCCGCATCGCGGTGGGCAAGGTTCGCGTCGCGTACAACAAGGGCGTCCAGGTGGATCCGGGCTCGCTCATCGATGCGGCCGGCAATCCCACGACCGATCCCGGCGTGATGTTCTCGCCCGACGGTCCGACGGGCGCGCTGCTGACGATGGCCGCGCACAAGGGGTATGCGCTTTCGGCGCTCGCCGAGCTTTTCTCCGGCGCGCTCGGCGGAGGCGGCACGATCGCGAGCCTGCCGCCGGAAACCAAACGCATCACCAACAACGCGATCGCGGTCGCCATCGATCCGGCGGCCCTCGGCACGGCCGACTACATCGCGGGCGAGGCGGCGCGGCTCGAAACCTGGCTCAAGTCCAGCCCCGGCGACGTAATGCTGCCGGGCGAGCCCGAACGCCGCGCACGCGCGGCGCGCGCGCGCGCGATCCCGATGGACGCAGGCAACTGGGCGCAGCTCGTCGCGCTCGCGCAGAGCCTCGGCCTCGACCCGGACACGTATCTGAAAGGATAGGCCCAGCGTGGAGGCCTCCGGCCGCCTCTGGCTCCTGCTTGCCGCCACAATCCTCGCCATCGCAGGCGGCGCAAGCATCTGGATGATGGCCGGTCCGGGCGAAACGCCCGCGCCGACGGTCGCGGCTGCGCCGCCGCCGAAGCCGCCACCGTTCGAACCGCCGAAAGCCGAGACGCCCGCGCCCGTCGCATCAGCACCGGCATCAGCTCCGACACCGGCACCCGCGCCTGCCAGCCCGCCCGTGCCCCCACCGACGGCGGTCCCCGCACCGCCGCCGCTGCCGACGGCCAACCCGCAGCCTGCGACCGTCGTCGACAGTTCGGAACGCGGGTACCCGCTTTCGATCTGGCGGGTCGGCCAGTCCGTCGGCGGGTGGATCGACGCACCGACTTTCGGCGACAAACCGCTCGACGATCAGGCGGTCGTCGAGATCACCGGCTGGGCCGGTGACGGCGAAGTCGGCTGGCGCGCGCGCAGCGTCGCCATCGCAATCTGCGGCACGGTCGTCGCGACCGCGAAGGTCGACCTGCCGCGCCCGGAAGTGGCGCGCAACGCGCACCCCAATCTCGGCCAGTCGGGCTGGCGCGCGCGGCTGGCGGTGGCGCATCTGCCGCGCTGCACGGAACCGCGCCTGCAGGCACTTGCGCAGATCGGCAGTACGCGCGCGGCGTTGCCGCTGATGGGCAGCCGGCCGATCGCGCTTGCACCCGCCGGCGGTCCGCGTCCGACGCTGCTGGCGCCGCCCTCGCCCGCGATGCCGCCCGACGCCGATCCGCCCACGCGCCCCATCAGCCTGTCGGGCAACACGAACGTCCGGCGCTGCGCCGATGCGCAGTGCGACATCCGCGGGCGACTGCCGGGCGGTACCCATCGCGCGATAATCGGCGAAGAAACCGCCGGCTGGCTGCTCGTGGCGGTCCCGGCGGCGGGTGGTCTTACGGGCTGGATCTCGAAGCAGACGCTGGCGGGCCGCCGCTAGGTCAGAACCAGCCGCGCTTCTTGAAATAGAGATAGGGCAGCACGGCGGAGGCGAGCATCAGGCCGATCGCCATCGGATAGCC
>JAYRKO010000588.1:0-2168 GCA_041905745.1 Tagaea sp.
CCGGAAAGGCGGCACAGCGCGCGGTGGAACTGCATGTCGGCAAGCGCCAGCCCGTACGCGTCGCCGCGCGCGGCCATCACGTCCATCTCGCGAAGGGCCGCGCGCATCGGATCGAGATGCGCACCGGTGTTGCGCCCGGCGCTGACGGCGCGGACGACGGCGCTCTGCTCCAGCGCTGCGCGCGCCTCGATCAGGTCGTGGACGCGCTGGTTGGAGATCGGTCGGAGGCGGATGCCCTTGTACGCTTCGTTGACGACGATGCCCTGGCTTTCGAGCAGGCGCAGAGCCTCGCGTACGGGCACGCGGCTGACGCCCAGCTTGCGCGCGAGATCCGTCTCGACGATGCGGTCGCCCGGCAGGATGACGCCCGCCGCGGCGGCAGGGACGATCGCGTCGATCACGAGATCGACCAGCGTCTGCGGCTGGATCGGTCGCCACTCCGGCGCGGCGGGATCGATGCCGGTTGCTGCGGGTTTTCGCGCGCTGATGCGCCTCACGTGCGACGTCCTTCCGAAATCCGAGAACGTTAGCGGTCTACATCGTCTCGGCCTTGACTCCAAGATTAATCGTATACAATGATACAAACCGTCGGCAAGAAAAATGGAACCGGCGGAACGGGAGTGGCGGGCGTGGCATCTGGAGCAGTGAAGGTCGAGAGCCGTATCCGTTGCGACATCGATTTCGACGCGCAAGGCCGGCAAGCCGGTTATCTGCGCGCGCCGCAGTCGCGCAACAAGTCGGGCTGGGGCGTTGTCGAAATTCCGATCTATTCGGTCAAGAACGGCAAGGGTCCGACGATCCTGCTCACGGGCGGCGTCCACGGCGACGAGTACGAGGGGCAGATCGCCGTCTCGCGCCTCGCCCAGTCGCTCGATCCGGCGAAGGTGCAGGGACGCGTCATATTGATCCCGGCGGTGAACCTGCCGGCTGCGATGAACGCCACGCGGCTTTCGCCGATCGACGATCGCGACATCAACCGCTGCTTCCCCGGAAATCCGCGCGGCACATTCTCGGAAATGCTCGCGCATTTCGTCGACGCGGCCATCCTTCCGCATGTCGACGTGTCGGTCGACGTGCACACCTGCGGCCACAGCGGCAACGCAGCACTTTCGACCAACATGCACTATCTGCCTGACGCGAAGATGCGCAAGCGCACGCTGGATGCCGCCGCCGCGTTCGGCGCGCCGTTCAACGTCGTGTTCTGGGGCGTGGACGAGGGGGCGACGCTCACCTCGTCGGTCGAACGGCGCGGCATCCTGTCGGTCGGCACCGAACTCGGCGGCTGGGGACGCGTCAGCGTCGAGGGCGTGGCCATCGCCGACCGCGGGCTTTCCAACATCCTGAAGCATTTCGGCGTGATCGACGGCAAGCCCGACACGAAACAGCGCGACGGATCGAAGGGTACGCGGCACATGATGGTGCGCGATCCCGCCAGCTACAGCACCGCAAAGGCGAACGGCCTGTTCGAGCCGATGAACGTCGTGGGCGACGTGTGCCGCGCCGGCGAACTCGCCGGCCGGCTCCATTTCATCGAGGACGTCGACCGCAAGCCGCTGGAAATCCGCTACGCGCGCGACGGCGTGCTGTGGATGGCCGCGGGCCCCGGTCGCGTGCAGCGCGGCGACGTCGTCGCCGTGCTGATGCAGGATTACGACGAGAAGAGTGCCGCCGCCGGTCACTGACCGACGGCATTGCCCCCGAAAAAACGCCGACAAGGAGGATACCGCGATGAAGATGAGGATACTGGCCCCGATCCTGCTCGCCTCGCTCGCGATTGCCGCGCCGCTGGGCGGCGCGCATGCGCAGCGCAAGGGCGGCGATGTCGTGATCGCGATCACGCAGGCGCCGCCGTCGCTCGACGCGCACGTCACGTCGGCGCAGGCGTCGCGCAACATCAACCTCCACATCTTCGAGACGCTCTACGCGCGCGACGAAAACGCCTCGCCCGTGCCCGAGATCGCCGAAGGCGTGAAGATCTCGGCCGACGGTCTCACCTACGTCTTCCCGATCCGCAAGGGCGTGAAGTTCCACAACGGCAAGGAACTCGACGCGGGCGACGTCGTCGCCTCGATCGAACGCTACCGCAAGGTGGGCGCATCGCCGGCGCTCGTGGGCGCCATCGACACGATCAAGGCTTCGGGTGCGAGCGAAGTCACCGTGACGCTCAA
>JAYRKO010000589.1:0-2166 GCA_041905745.1 Tagaea sp.
AGCGCCACGACCGACAGCGCGATCGCGGTCTCGACGTACGGCAGTGCCGCGCCCTCGAACCCGGCCACGCCGCCCAGCGCCATCATGCCCATGAAAGCGGCCGGCACGGCCCACAGCGCCCGGCCGCCGAGGCGGAAGGCGAACAGGCCGACGGCGAACATCGCCAGCAGGTGGTCGAGGCCGGAGAAGGGATGCGCGAAGCCGTGCGCGAAACCGTCGGCATGATCGACCCCGGTATGGGCGGACGCGACGGCGGGGGCGAGCAGCAGCACGGCGGCAAGGGCGGAACGAAGGCGCATTCGATGTCTCCCGGAAAGGCGATTCGGGCCCGATCCTAGCGAAACCCGTGCCGAAAGGAACCCCCTTCAGGCCTTGTTGCGGAACGCCTCGATGGCGCTGCGGGCGAGCGCGTCGGCCTTCTCGTTGCCGGGATTGCCGGCGTGGCCCTTGACCCAGCGCCATTCGATCTGGTGCTGGCCGGCCACTTCCAGCAGCGCCTGCCACAGGTCGACGTTCTTGACCGGTTGCTTGTCGGCCGTTTTCCAGCCGTTGCGCTTCCAGCCGTGGACCCATTTGGTGATGCCGTCGCGCACATAGACGCTGTCGGTCCACACGCGCACCCGGACGCCGCGCTTGAGCGCCTTCAGCCCCTCGATGGCGCCCATCAGCTCCATGCGGTTGTTGGTCGTCTGCGCCTCGCCGCCGGAGAGTTCGCGTTCGCTCTCGCGCCAGCGCAGGAACGCTCCCCAGCCGCCCGGGCCGGGATTGCCGCTGCACGCGCCGTCGGTGAACAGTTCGACGAGATTGGCGTCTTCGGCGGTCTGCGGTTCGCTCACTTCGGCCCCAGTCGGAACGTGGCTTCGATCTCGACGCGCACGGTGGCAAGGCCCGCTTCGGCGACGGGCGGTGCGGCTTCCGCACCCGCGGCCATCGCGCGCATCGCGACGGGCCGCGGCGGCGCGCCGCCACCGGCCTCGCCCGCGCGCAGTTCGGCAAGGCCCGCGACGCGCTGGCCCAACGCCTCGGCCGCCTTGTCCGCGCGCGCGCGCACCCGCGCGATCGCTTCGGCGGTCAGTTCGTCCTCGACGCCGCGCATCGCTTCGGGCGTCAGGTCGAAGCGCAGCCCCGACATCGCAAGCCCCTGTTCCTGAAGTGCCCCGGCAAGCGCCAGCACGCCGGCAAAATCCTTGCCCGCGAGTTCGAGCCCCGCACTGCCGCGCCAGCGGCGCGGCTGGTTCGCCGGCCGCTCCTCCCACGTCGAATAGCCGGCCGTCACGACGCGCACGCCCGCGACCGTCTTCGCGCGCGCCACGGCCGCTTCCATGCGGCGGTTCACCTCGGCCTGCACCGCGGCGGCGGATGCGGCCGTCGCTTCGACGCGCAACGATGCGGTCAGGCGGTCCTGCGGTACGTCGCGCTCGGCCGTCTGGCGCAGCGACAGTTTCGGCGCTTCGTCCAGTGCCAGGGCCGGCAGCGGTCCGGCAATGAAGATCGCCAGCAGTGCTGCAAGAAGGCGTTTCATGCGTTCCTCTCGATTCCGTACGACGCCAATCCGGCGGCGGCGCGATGGAAGCGCAGCTTTTTGGCGTATTCGAGGGGATCCTTGGGCTTCACGAAGGCGCCGGGCGGATGGTTGAGCCAGTCGTAGAGCCGCGTCAGAAGGAAACGCAGCGCCGAGCCGCGCGCGAAAACCGGCAGCGCCTCGTATTCGGCGGCCGACAGCGCGCGCCGCTTCGCATAGCCGCCGACCAGCCGGCGCGCCTTGGTCGCGTTGAGCGCGCCGTCGGGCTCGAAGCACCAGGCGTTGAGGCAGATCGCGAGGTCGTAGGCGAGGAAGTCGTTGCACGCGAAATAGAAGTCGATCATCCCGCTGAACGTCTCGCCCAGGAAGAAGACGTTGTCCGGGAACAGATCGGCGTGGATGACGCCTTCGGGCAGGCCCTTGGGCCAGTTCGCTTCGAGGAACGAAAGTTCCGCCGCGAGTTCGGCCGCAAGGCCCTTCTCGACGTCGTCGGCGCGCGCGGCGCATGCCTCGTAGAGCGGCCGCCAGCCCTTCGGGCCCAGCGCGTTCGCGCGCTTGAGCGCGAAACCCTCGCCCGCCAGATGCAGCTGGGCCAACGCGTCGCCCACGGGCGCGCAGTGCGCCAGCGCCACGCGCCGCGGCCA
>JAYRKO010000031.1:0-11707 GCA_041905745.1 Tagaea sp.
CCGAACAGCTCGTCAACGACGCGATCGTTTCGGCGTTCCAGAGCGCCGGGCAGCGATGCTCGGCCCTTCGCGTCCTGTTCGTCCAGGACGAAGCGGCCGACCGGACCATCGAGATGCTGCGCGGCGCAATGCGCGAGCTCAGGATCGGCGATCCCGCCGATCCGGCGACCGACATCGGTCCGGTCATCGACGCGGAGGCCCGCGCGCGTCTTGATGCCTACGTTCAGGCCAATCGCGCCCGGATCGTCGCCGAAGCGGCTCTGCCGCCGGATCTGCCGGCGGGCCATTTCGTGGCACCGGTCGCGATCGAGGTGCCGCTCGCGCAGGCCCCGAAGAACGAGGTATTCGGTCCGATCCTGCACATCGTGCGTTGGAGCGCCGGTGCACTGGACGCCGTGCTCGACGCGGTCGCGTCGACCGGGTTTGGTCTGACGTTGGGCATCCACAGCCGGATCGACGGATTCCAGCGCCGGATCGCCGACCGACTGGCGGTCGGTAACGTCTACGTGAACCGCTCGACCATCGGCGCGGTCGTCGGCGTGCAGCCCTTCGGCGGCATGGGCCTGTCAGGCACGGGCCCGAAGGCCGGTGGCCCGTTCTACCTGCCGCGCTTTGCCGTCGAAAAGACAGTTTCGGTCAACACGGCTGCCGTCGGTGGCGACGTCGCGCTGATGGCCAGCGGACGCCCCGCCTGATCTGGGCTACGTCGTTGAACGGACGGATTGATCGTCGCTCAGGAAATCTAAAGGCCAATCGAAGAAATTCTTAATTGAAGACCGAGGTCCGCCGCAGCACGTTCGCCTTCTTTTCCGGCGAGGACCAATGGCAAAGGACCGAACGAACGGCCCACAGGCCGTCACGGCGAACGATCTTCGTTCGGGCGCCGTCGTTTTCCTGACGCGCGATGGCTGGTCTGGCGACGTACGCCTCGCCGAAGTGGCGACCGATTTAGCCACCGCCGATCGCCTGCTGTCGCGCGCAAAGGCCGATCACGATGCGTCGATCGTCGTCGAGCCCATCCTGATCGAGTTGGCCGTCGATGCCGACAGGCCTTCGCCGGCCCGCCTGCGCGAACGCATCCGCGCAGGCGGCCCAACGGTCGCCTACGGCGCCGCCGCGGCGAACTGAAGGAACATCCATGTACCGGTACGACGAATTCGACCGCGCATTCGTTCTCGAACGGGTTGCCGAGTTTCGCGATCAGATCGCCCGCCGCCTTTCCGGCGAAATCACCGAAGACCAGTTCAAACCGCTGCGCCTGATGAACGGCGTCTATCTGCAGCTCCATGCGTACATGCTGCGCATCGCCATTCCCTATGGCGTGCTTTCCTCCCGCCAGATGCGCAAGCTTGCCCATATCGCGCGGCGCTACGATCGCGACTACGGCCACTTCACGACGCGCCAAAACCTGCAGTTCAACTGGATCAAGCTTTCGGAGATGCCGGACATCCTGGCCGAACTCGCCGAAGTCGAGATGCACGCCATCCAGACGTCCGGTAACTGCATCCGGAACGTCACAGCCGACCATTTCGCGGGTGCCGCGGCCGACGAGACCGTCGACCCCCGGCCCTATGCCGAAATCCTCCGGCAATGGTCTTCGCTGCATCCGGAATTCTCGTTCCTGCCGCGCAAATTCAAGATCGCGGTCACCGGCGCCGCAAACGACCGCGCGGCGATCCAGGTCCACGACATCGGGCTCGAGGCGAAGCGCGATGCGGCCGGGAACGTCGGCTTCGCCGTCTGGGTCGGCGGCGGGCAGGGTCGCACGCCGATGCTCGCACGCAAACTGCGCGATTTTCTGCCGGAATCCGATCTTCTCGCGTATTGCGAGGCGATCCTGCGCGTCTACAACCTCGAAGGCCGGCGGGACAACAAGTACAAGGCGCGCATCAAGATCCTCGTCCACGAAAAGGGGCTCGACGATGTCGCCGCCGCGGTGGAGCTGGAGTTCGCCGCGATCCGCGGCAAATCGCTCGACCTTCCCCAAGCCGAGGCCGAAAAAATAGCGACCTATTTCGCACCGCCGAAATTCGAAATCCTTCCGGAGCGCGCCGAGGCGTTCGAGCACGCGCGGCAAACAAACCGGGAGTTCGCAGCGTTCGCGGCACGCAACGTCACCAAGCACAAGGCGCCGGGATACGGAATCGTCACGATCTCGCTGAAGCCGGTCGGTGCGCCGCCCGGCGATGCGACGTCCGCCCAGATGGATGCAATTGCCGATATCGCGGAACGCTATTCGTTCGACGAAATCCGCGTCAGCCACGAACAGAATCTCGTGCTGCCGCATGTCCGGCTCGACGATCTTCCGGCCGTGCATGCGCAGCTGCGCGAAGCCGGCCTCGCCACGCCGAACGCCGGTCTCGTGACCGACATCATCGCGTGCCCGGGCCTCGACTATTGCTCGCTGGCCAACGCACGCTCGATCCCGATCGCGCAACGCATCTCCGAGCGCTTCGCGGATCTCGCCCGGCAGGTGGAGATCGGCGATCTCAAGATCAAGATTTCCGGCTGCATCAATGCGTGCGGCCACCACCATGTGGGTCACATCGGGATTCTGGGCGTCGATCGGAAAGGCGAAGAGCTCTACCAGATCACGCTGGGAGGATCCGCCGACCAGAACTCGGCGATCGGCGAAATCGTCGGTCCGGGCTTTTCGGGCGAACGAGTCGTGGATGCGGTCGAGCAGCTCGTCGCGACGTATCTCGAACACCGGTCGGACCCCGACGAAACGTTCCTGGAAGCCTACCGGCGCCTGGGCATGAAGCCCTTTCAGGAGGCCCTCTATGCCGACGCCTGAAACCAAGACGACGCTCTGGCGCCACGGTCGTATCGACGCCGACGACTGGATTATCCTTGCCGACGACGAGCCGATCCCGCCGACCGGAAAGGTCGCCGTCTCGAAGGCGCGCTATCTGGCCGAACGCACGGCGCTGCTGGCCCGCACGGATGTACCCGGCATCCTTCTCGGCTCGGGTGAACCGCTTGGCGAGATCGAAAACGACATCGATCGCATCGGGCTCGTTGCCTTGCATTTCCCCCGCTATGCAGACGGGCGCAGCTATTCGACGGCGCGAATCCTGCGCGATCGACTGGGCTACAAAGGCGAACTGCGTGCGCGCGGCGATGTTCTGCGCGATCAGATCGCCTTCATGATTCGCGTCGGCTTCGACAGCCTGGAAATTTCGCATCCCGGGACGTTGGCGGCGCTGCGCGAAGGGCGAGCCATCGCCGTGCATCGCCACTATCAACCCGCATCGGTCGCCGGCGAAGCTGCCGGAACGGCCTACAGCTGGCGGCGGGCTTCCACGGCCATCTGAGTCGCGGCGCCGTCGCGGCTCAACCCGCGACGCACCACGCGGCGGGCCAAAGGCAATTGTCCGCAAGGGACGGAATTGAAACGCCGTCGGCGGCGTAGCCGATTGCCAGAATGGGGCCGGTCGTTTCCACGGCCCGCAATTCCGCGATGTCGCGCCGATCAAGGATCGCAATAGTTCCAATTTCGCTGCGCAAGATCGTCCCGCCAAGCGCAACGGCCCCCCGCCACCCAAGGAACACGATTGCTACGACGCCGTCGCCCTCGGGGAGCAGAGCCGAGTGCCCGTCCCACGAGCGCCAGAAGGCCGTGTCGCGGACGCGCGCACCGCCCGGCCGTACCTCTTCCACCGCGCCTTTGAGGCGCGGATGCCCGGCAACGAGGCCGAGTGAGACGATCCGTTCATGGGCTTCCGGCAAGCCACGGCTACGGCCGCCGAGCAGCACGGCCTGCGCCTCGGCGTCGGCGCCGACCCAGCCGAGCTCGTCCGTGGAAAACATCCCGCGGATTTGACGAATTTCGGTCGAGTCTGCGGCAATCGCGTTCATGGCCGGCCTTCCGATCTGGGTGATGCGATCCTGCCCGCGCCGCCTGCCGATGCCGATTCAGAAGTTTTCGCAGTCGGACAAAGATTTCCTCAATTCCGTTCACCTTCGCCCCGACCGATACTCCGACCGTCCCCAAAGCGGATATCCGCCATGCTGCCGATCGTTCTTGCCCCCCGTCGCCTTCAGATCGTCCTTTTCGGGAGCGGTCCGCGCATCGCGCGGCGCATGACCCTGTTGCGGGAAGCCGGCGTCGAGCAATGGACCCACGTCGCCGCGCCGGATCGGGAAGACGCGACGGATCTCGCGCGCTTCGATCTGGTGTATGTGGCCGACGTCGATCGGGATATCGCCGAACGCATCGCAGGCCGCGCGCGCACGGCCGGGACACCCGTAAATGTCGAGGACGTTGCCGACCTTTGCGATTTCCACACCCCGGCCGTCGTGCGGCGCGGCGCGTTGACCATGACGGTTTCGACCGGCGGGCTGGCGCCCGGTCTTGCAGGGATACTTGCCGAGCGCATCGGCGAACTCTTCGGTCCGGTCTGGGCGACGCGCCTAGGCCTCATCGAGGCCAAACGGCGGGCGTTGCGCACGCTCGGCGCCTCGCACGGGGACATCCGCGCCGCGCTCGCAGCCGAGCTTGCGCGCCGTCGCTGGCTGCCCAATGCGACCCGGGATGCCGGGCCGCAGCCGGTCGACAAGGCGATCTAGCCCCGCACCGGCGCCTCGACTATCGTTGTGCCACACAACGGGGTCGAAGCATGTCGCAAAGCAAGTCGCACGTCCTCCATCGCACCGCCGGCACCCCGCCGATCGCGGCGCGGGCCGCGGGAAGCTACATCTTCGATACGGCCGGAAGGCGCTATTTCGACGGATCGGGAGGTGCGGCCGTCAGCTGCATCGGCCACAACCATCCGCGTGTCGTGGCCGCGCTCCGGGCGCAGTTGGAAACGCTCGACTACGCGCACACATCGTTCTTCTCCAACGAGGCGATGGAGCGGCTCGCGGACCTGCTCGTCGCGTCGGCCCCGAGCCCGATGGAAAAGGTCTATTTCGTTTCCGGCGGGTCGGAGGCGATGGAAGCGGCGCTTAAGCTCGCGCGCCAGTACTTCGTCGAGAAGGGCGAAACGCGGCGAACGAAGTTCGTCGCGCGGCGGCAGAGCTATCACGGCAACACGCTCGGCGCGCTTGCCGTCGGCGGCAATGCATGGCGGCGCGCCATGTTTGCCCCGCTTCTGGCCGATACCGAGTTCGTTTCGCCCTGTTACGCCTATCGCGATCGTGCGCCGGATGAGACGGACGAAGCCTACGGTGCGCGTCTCGTGCGCGAGTTCGAGGAGACGATCGCGCGCTTCGGACCGGAGAACGTCATCGCCTTCGTTGCGGAAACCGTCGGCGGCGCCACGCAAGGCTGCACGGCACCGGCGCCCGGCTACCTCGCCGGCATCGATGCAGCCTGCAAGCGCCATGGCATTCTCCTGATCCTCGACGAGGTCATGTGCGGCATGGGCCGCTGCGGGACGTTGTTCGCCTATGAGAGTGAAAATGTCCGCCCGGATATCGTGGCGATCGCCAAGGGTCTTGGTGGTGGCGCTCAGCCCATCGGCGCCATGCTCGTGGCGCCGAACGTCGCGGCGGCGATCGAAGGCGGATCGGGCGCCTTCATGCATGGCCACACGTATCTCGGACACCCGATGGCCTGCGCGGCTGCACTGGCGGTGCAGGAGACGATCCGGGACGAACGTCTTGTCGATGCCGTGCGCGCCAACGGAGCACGGCTGGAATCCGCCCTCGTGGAACGGCTGGGCAACCATGCCCATGTCGGCGACATTCGCGGGCGCGGCCTGTTTCGTGCCGTTGAACTTGTCGCCGATCGATCGACGAAAGCACCCTTCGATCCCGCGCGCCGCCTGAGCGCCCGGATCAAGCGAGAGGCGTTCGCGCGCGGCCTGCTCTGCTATCCGATGGGCGGCACGATCGACGGCCGGCAAGGCGACCACGTCATCCTCGCGCCGCCCTATATCGCGACCGAAGCGGAACTCGCCGATGCCGCACGTACGTTGGGCGACGCGATCGACGCAGCACTTGCCGCGTCCTGAAGCCTCGACCTACCAGTGCCGGTGGTGGCGGCGCGGGCCGCCGATCCTGACGAAGATGGGCGACGTGTAATAGGGTCGCGCGTAGTAGTAGCCGGGCGGGAAATAGGTCGGAGAATAGGTGTAGATGACCGGCGGCGGCGGCGCGTAGACCGTGACTGGCGCGGGCGGCGCCGGGACGTAACGCGGCTGGGGCGGAAGAACCTCCGTCGTCGCGGCACGCTGCAGCTTCCACGAACCGTCGATTTGCCGGCAGGCCGTCCCCCAGGCCTGCTGCTGCTGCCCGCCGATCATGACCGTTTGACTGAACTCGCGGCAGATCTGGCCGTCGGCACTCTGGAACGCAGGCTTGGGTACGAACGCGCCCGACGTCCCCTCGTCCGGATTTCGCCACTGGACGACGGTTCCCGAGCGTGCATTCTCGAGGGCATCTTGCCCCGCCGAATTGAGAATCTGGGCGTTGGCGCCGGACGTCGCGAATACGAATGCGGCGGCAAGCGCGACTTGGGAGGGTCTCATCGCGTATCTCCGGTCGAAGGGGCGCGGACCTGCGCCAAGAACGAACGGATTGCCGGCCGTCGCTATTCCGTCGACTTTTCCCAACCGCCGCCAAGCGCCTGGAACAGCGCCACGAGCGCCTGGTAGTAGCCGAGGCGGGCCTGCGCGAGGGCGTCGAGCGCGTTGAAATAACTTCTCTCCGTGTCGCGCAATGTAACGGAATCGATCGAACCGACCCGGTATTGGGCTTGGGCCGCCTCGAACGCGACGCGCGAGGCGGCCGTCGAGGCAACCTGCGCATCCAGCTGCTCGCGCGTGCGCTTCGTTCCCGAGAGCGCCGTTTCGACGTCCGCGAAGGCCTGTGCCACCGTCTTCTGGTACGTCGCCGCCAGCTCTTCCAGCTTCGCGCGCTGCAGCTTCTCCTGTCCTTCGAGCCGGCCGCCGGCGAAAATCGGTGCCGTCAGCGCCGAGGCGATCGAAAAAATCTGCGAAGTCGGATCGAACAGGCGCGAAAGCTCGCTCGACTGGTAGCCGGCACTGCCCGTCAGGCTGAGGCTGGGAAAGCGTTGGGCGATCGCGTTCTTCAGGGTCTCGTTGGCGGCAACCAGCTGCGCCTCGGCGTTGGCGATGTCGGGCCGGCGGCGGAGAAGCTCGGAAGGTACACCCGGCCCGACCTGCGGCACTTTGAGCGACGTGAGCGCAACGGACGCGAACTGGGGCCGTGCCACCGCGCCCAACAGAACGCCAAGCGCATCGGATTGCTGGGCAAGCTGGCGTTCGAGCGATGCGATCGATGCACGCTGCCCCTCGACGATGCTCACTTGCGGTGCAATGTCGAGCAGGCTGGCCGTTCCGACCTGCTCGCGTGCCCGAACGGCGGCAAGGATGTCTTCGGCGTCGGCAAGCGACTGGCGCGCATAGTCGAGCCGTTCCGCCAGACCGAGAAGGCTGAAATAGCCATTCGCGACATTGGCAACGGTCGTCAGGGCGGTCGTCGCGGCGGCATAACGGCTTGCGAAAATGGAGGCGCGTGCGGCTTCCGCCGCCGAGCGGTTCTTGCCCCAAAAATCGATCTCGTATGTCGTCGCAAGCTGGAAATTGAAGCGATTCGACCAGATGGGCTGCGCCGCGCTGCCCGTACGGGACGAACTCGAGGGTGCCGATTGCTGGCGTTGCGCGCTGCCCGAGAGCGTCAGGTCGGGATACTGAGGGGCACCGGCAATCTCGGCCTGTGCGATCGCCTGTCGGATGCGTGCTTCTGCCGCTGCGAGATCGAAGTTGGCGTCCTGCGCGCGCGCGATCAACCGGTTAAGATCGGCCGAACCGAACGCCGTCCACCATTCCGCCTGCGGCCAGATATCGGGCGCAATCGCATCGGGTGTCGCATCGACCGACGTTAACGCTTCCGTGCGCCCGATCCCCGTCATCTCGCGGAACTTCGCCGGCAGTTCGACGAACGGACGCAAGTACGGCGAATCTGTCGCGCAGCCGCCAAGCGTCAGGCTGGCGACGATGGCCCCGAAAATCCGGGAACGGCTCATCGGGCGACCCCGGGCGTGGCAACCACGTCGGGCGCCGTTTCGCCCCGCCCCCGCAGGAGGAGATAGATAACGGGCGTCGTAAAAAGCGTGAGGATCTGGCTGAACGCGAGCCCGCCGACGATTGCGATGCCCAGCGGCCGGCGCACCTCGGCGCCGATCCCGTCGCCCAGTGCCAACGGCAGTGCACCGAGCATGGCGGTCAGCGTCGTCATCAGGATCGGACGGAAGCGAACCCGACAGGCCTCGAGAATCGCATCGGCCGGCGACATGCCGTCGCGACGCTCGGCCACCAGCGCGAAATCGACCATCATGATGGCGTTCTTCTTGACGATGCCCATGAGCAGGATGATGCCGACGACGCTGATGAGAGTGAGGTTTGTGCCCGTCGCGAGATTGGCCAGCAGCGCGCCGACGCCCGCCGACGGCAGGGTCGAGAGAATCGTGATCGACTGCGTCCAGCTTTCGTACAGCATTCCGAGGACGATGTAGATCGCAACGATCGCCGCAAGGATCAGGAGCGGCACACCGGCATTCTGCTGCTGACTGATGCGCGCGAACCCCGTCGCCTCGACCCGCATGTCCCCGGGCATACCGAGGCTCGTCGCGACGGCGCGCACGCGCGCGATCGCGTCGACAAGCGCGCCACCTTCCTCGAGATTGAAGCTGATCGTCGTGGACGGAAACTGGCCGTCATGCGTGACGGAAAGCGGCGACGGCACAATATCGACCTTCGCGAGCGCGGAAAGCGGCACCAGCGCGCCGCCCGGCGATTTCACGTAGATCTGGGACAGATCCTGCGGTCCCCGCTGCTGCTGGGGCAACGCTTCGAGGACGACGCGATACTGGTTGCGTTCGCGATAGATCGTGGAGACCAGACGCTGCGCGAACGCATTGTTGAGCGCCGTGTCGATTTCGGCGGGCTGGATGCCGAAGCGCGCGGCCGCATCGCGATCGATGGTGGTGCGGGCGTCGAGCCCCGCCCGCTCGAGATCGCTTGAGACGTCCAGAAAGCCGGGCTCCTGCGAGAGACGGCGAACCAGCACCGGCCCCCAGGTCGAGAGATCGGTCGATTTCGCGGCCAACAGCGCGACCTGGAACTGCGCCCGCCCGCCCCTGCCGCCGAACTGCAGATCCTGCTCGGCCGAAAGGAAGACCTGCACGTCACGCAATCGCTGCAGCTGCGGCCGAATACGCGCGATGACCTGATCCGCGCTCACGCCACGTTCCTCGCGCGGCTTCAGCGCGATGAACATCTGGCCCGTATTCGCCGCGCCGAAAAAGCCACCGCCGGTCACGCCGCCGACACTGGCGACCGCCGGATCGCTGCGCACGATCCGGACGGCGGCGGCCATGCGCTCCGACATCGCCTGGAACGACGTATCCGGCGAAGCGCGCGCGAACGCGCGCAGCAAGCCGGTATCCTGCTGCGGTACGAACCCGCCCTTCGGCGCGGACACATAGAGCGCCACCGTCCCCGCGATCGTCGCGAGCGTTATGAAGAGCACCGTCTTGCGCCAGCGCAGCGTCGTACGAAGCGCACGCGCATATCCGTCGACGACCGGCGCGAAGATGCCGTCGACGAACCTGCCCGCACGCGTCGGCGGCCGCTCGACGCCGGCAAAGCGCGCGCACATCATCGGCGTGAGCGTGAGCGATACGACGCCGGAGACGAGGATCGCGGCCGTCAGTACAAGGGAGAACTCCCGCAGGAACCGCCCCTGCAGCCCGCCGAGGAAATACATGGGCACGAAAACCACGACAAGCGAGACGGTCATCGAAACGACGGTGAAACCAATCTCGCGCGCACCGACGAGAGCCGCTTCCATCGGCGAAAGCCCCTTCTCACGGTTCCGTGCGACGTTCTCGATGACGACGATCGCGTCATCGACGACGAAACCGACCGAAATCGTAAGCGCCATCAGCGACAGATTGTTGAGACTGAATCCGAGCCACCACATCGCCGCAAAGGTGCCCGCAAGGGACAAGGGCACCGCGACGGCGGCGGCCAGCGTCGGTGCAAGCCGGCGCAGGAAGATTCCGACGACGGCGACGACAAGTGCCACCGAGATCGCCAACGTTTTCTGCACGTCGTGGACCGACGCGCGGATCGTGCTGGTCTGATCGTACATCGAAACGACGTCGATTCCCGCCGGCAACCAACGCGACATCTCCGGCAGCAACGCCCTGATCCGGTCGACCGTCTCGATCACATTGGCACCCGGCTGCTTCAGGATCTGGATGAGGACCGCCCGCTGATCTCCGAACCAAGCCGCCTGCCGCTCGTTCTCGACGCCGGCGAACACGTTGGCGACGTCGCCGAGCCGCACGGTACGGCCGTTTGCGCCGCGCAGCACGATCTCGCGATATTCTTCCGCCGAACGGAGCGTATCGTTGACGGTCACCGAATAGTTCGCGTCCGCCGCGTCGATCCGCCCCGTCGGTTGGTCGACATTCGCCGCGACAATCGCCGAGCGCACGTCGTCGAGGGAAAGCCCCATCGCGGCGAGCCGAACGACGTCCGCCTGCACGCGGATGGCGGGCTTCTCCGCCCCCATTACGTTGGCCTGGGCCACACCGTCGATCTGCGAGAGCCGCTGGGCAAGGATCGTATCCGCGGCATCGAAGATCGACTGGGTCGTCATCGTGCGCGACGTC
This sequence comes from Tagaea sp., assembly GCA_041905745.1. Lineage (GTDB taxonomy): Bacteria > Pseudomonadota > Alphaproteobacteria > CACIAM-22H2 > CACIAM-22H2 > Tagaea. Next base: position 10,652 of record JAYRKO010000031.1, read on the forward strand.
AGGGCGAGAATCAGGATCGGTCGCTGGTTTGGGTTCGCCTTGCGATAGGTCGGCGGTTGCGGCATCCCGGCTGGAAGGTCGGGTAGCGCCGCATTGATTTTGGCTTGAACGTCCTTGGCCGCATCCGCAGGTCGGCGCGAGGGATCGAACTGCAGGACGATCGTGGCGCTGCCGAGCGCGCTCGTGCTCGTCATTTCGTTGAGACCCGCGATGGTGCCCAGATGGCGCTCGAGCGTCGCAGTTACCGTGCTTGCCATCGTGTCGGGATCGGCGCCCGGCTGGTTCGCGCGCACGAAAATGACCGGGAGGTCCGTATTGGGCAACGGTGCCACCGGCAGGTCGAAATAGGCGACGAGCCCGGCAAGGAACAACCCGAGCGCCAGCAGGCTCGTGCCGATCGGACGCCGAATGAAGGGGGACGATACCGACATCGGCGTCACGCGACCCGTGTGTCGCGCGCGCCGGCAAGGCGCCCACGAAGGCGTTCGAAAAGCAGGTAGATGACCGGCGTCGTATAGAGGGTCAGAAGCTGCGAAAGGACGAGACCGCCGACGATCGATATTCCCAGCGGATTGCGCAGTTCCGAGCCCGTACCACTTTCGAACGCCAGCGGCAGGGCGCCGAGCAGCGCTGCCATCGTGGTCATCATGATGGGGCGGTAGCGCAGCCGGCAGGCTTCGCGGATCGAATCTTCCGGGCTCTTGCCTTCGCTCCGCTCGGCTTCGATCGCGAAGTCGATCATCATGATCGCATTCTTCTTCACGATGCCCATCAGCAGGACGATTCCGATCAGGCCGACCAGCGACAGGTCCATGCGCGCCATCGACAGGGCCAACAAGGCGCCGATGCCGGCGGACGGAAGCGTCGACAGGATCGTCACTGGATGGATGAGGCTTTCGTAGAGGACGCCGAGGCCGATATAGATGACGACGATCGCCGCAAGGATCAGCCAGGGCTGCGTTGCGAGCGAGTTCTCGAATTCGGCGGCATCACCCGCGAATGCGCCGGAAATCGACGGCGGCATGCCGAGTTCGGCTTCCGTCGCCACGATCGCGG
>JAYRKO010000590.1:0-2162 GCA_041905745.1 Tagaea sp.
GGTTGGTAGGCATTGTTCGCCGCCATTTTTGGCCCTATCGCCTGCCGGGAGACGAGGATGAAGGTCGCGATCCCCAAAGAGCGCCGCGCCTACGAAGCGCGCGTCGCCGCAACGCCGGACTCGATCAAGCGCATGAAGCCGCTGGGTCTGACGTTCCTGGTCGAGGCGGGCGCCGGTCTTTCGGCCGCGATCCCCGATCAGGCCTTCGTCGATGCGGGCGCCCAGATCGTTCCCGACAGCGCGAGCCTGCTCGCGCAGGCCGACATCGTGCTGAAGGTCGGCCGCCCGCTGACCGCGGCCGAGGGCGGCGACGAGATCGCCGGCATCCGCTCGGGCGCCGTGCTCGTCTCGCAGCTCGACCCCTACCGCAACAAGGAACAGGTCGCCGAACTCGCGCAGCGCGGCGTCACGGCCTTCGCAATGGAACTGGTGCCGCGCATCACGCGCGCGCAGTCGATGGACGTGCTGTCGAGCCAAGCGAACCTCGCCGGCTACAAGGCCGTGATCGACGCGGCCGAACAGTTCGGCCGCGCCTTCCCGATGATGATGACGGCAGCCGGCACCGTCGCCCCGGCCAAGGTCATGGTCATGGGCGCGGGCGTGGCGGGCCTGCAGGCGATCGCCACCGCGCGGCGCCTCGGCGCCGTCGTCTCGGCGACCGACGTGCGCCTCGTGGCCAAGGAACAGGTCGAATCGCTGGGCGCCACGTTCGTCTTCGTCGACGACGAGGAAGCGCGCCAGGCCGAAACCTCGGGCGGCTACGCCAAGGAAATGTCCGACGCCTACAAGGCCAAGCAGGCGGCGCTGATCGCCGACACGGTCCGCAAGATGGACGTCGTGATCTGCACCGCGCTGATCCCGGGCCGCCCGGCGCCGCGCCTCGTGTCCGACGCGATGGTCGCGTCGATGAAGCCGGGTTCGGTCGTCGTCGACCTCGCGGTCGAGACGGGCGGCAACTGCGAGGGCAGCGAAACCGGCAAGATCGTCGTGCGCCACGGCGTCAAGATCGTGGGCTACGCCAACGTGCCCTCGCGCCTGGCGGTCGACGCCTCGGCGCTCTACGCGCGCAACCTCGCGGAGTTCATGAAGCTCATCGTCGCGAAGGACGGCAGCCTCGCCATCGACCCGGCCGACGAGATCATCAAGGGCTCGCTGCTCACGCGCGAGGGCCAGATCGTGCATCCCAATTTCGCGCCGGCACCCGCCGCGGCCGCGCAGTAACCGAGAGGACGGAAACCAAAATGGCCGACGCCTCCATTCTCGACCGGGCAACCTCGCTCGCGACGGACGCCGCCTCGCTTGCGCTCAAGGCGCGCGAGCTTGCCGCCGAAGCCGCCCTCGCCCCCGACGCCGCGGCCGGACACGGCCCCGACGCGCTGACGATGGGCCTGACCGTCCTCGTTCTCGCGACCTTCGTGGGCTACTACGTGGTCTGGCGCGTGACGCCGGCACTGCACTCGCCGCTGATGGCCGTCACCAACGCCATCAGTTCGGTCATCATCGTGGGCGCGCTGCTCGCGGCCGGCGCTTCGGCGGTCGGCTTCAGCCAGGCGATGGGCTTCCTTGCCGTCGTGCTGGCCTCGGTCAACATCTTCGGCGGCTTCGTCGTCACCCAGCGCATGCTGGGCAAGTTCAAGAAGAAGCAGAAGTAGGCGGGGGGAGATCGCGATCATGGGTGCCAATTCCGCTTCGCTGCTCTATCTGGCGGCGTCCATCTGCTTCATCATGTCGTTGCGCGGCCTCTCGAGCCCCGAGACCGCGCGCGGTGGCAACTTCTTCGGCATGGCCGGCATGGCCATCGCCATCGGCACGACGCTGATGCTGCCGCAGACCAGCTCCTTCGGCCTGATCGCCGCGGGCATCCTGATCGGCGGCGCCATCGGCACGTTCGTGGCGCTGCGCATCGAGATGACGGCCCTGCCCCAGCTCGTCGCGGCCTTCCACTCGCTGGTCGGCCTCGCGGCGGTGTTCGTGGCGGCCGCCACGCTCTATTCGCCGCAGAGCTTCGGGATCGGCATCCCGGGCGCCATCAAGGCGGCCTCGCTGGTCGAAATGGCGCTGGGCACGGCCATCGGCGCCATCACCTTCACCGGCTCGATCGTCGCCTTCGCCAAGCTCCAGGGCCTCGTCTCGGGCGCGCCGCTGCAGTTCCCGATGCAGCA
>JAYRKO010000032.1:0-11675 GCA_041905745.1 Tagaea sp.
GGAACTCCGCGTCGAAGACTTCCTGGAACAGGTCCTTGAAGCGACCGTCGTAGGCCTTGAGGATCGTGTTCTTCGTCGACAGGTAGACCGGGAAGCCGCGGCTGAGGCCGTAGTTGAAGCACGCGCGCGCGAACCCGCGGATCGACTCGTCGACGTTGTACATGGCCATCGCCACGCCTGGCCCGGGGAAGTCGAAGACCTGATGGCGGATGTTGGTCTGGCCGTCCTTCGACGTGAAGGTGATCGACAGCTTGCCGGCCGCCGGCACGACGAAATCGGTCGCGCGATACTGGTCGCCGAACGAATGGCGGCCGATGACGATCGGCGCCGTCCAGCCCGGAACCAGGCGCGGCACGTTCTTGCAGATGATCGGCTCGCGGAAGATCGTGCCGTCGAGAATGTTGCGGATCGTCCCGTTGGGCGAACGCCACATCTGCTTGAGGCTGAATTCCTTGACGCGCGCCTCGTCGGGCGTGATCGTCGCGCACTTCACGCCGACCTTGTACTTCTTGATCGCGTTGGCGGCGTCGACGGTGACCTGGTCGTCCGTCTTGTCGCGATACTCGATCCCGAGGTCGAAATACTTCAGATCGACGTCGAGGTAGGGCGCAATCAGACGCTCGCGGATCATCTTCCAGATGATGCGCGTCATCTCGTCGCCGTCGAGTTCGACGATCGGATTGGCGACCTTGATCTTCTTCATAACGGCGGACTCCCTTGGGGCAACGTCAAATTCTGCCCGAGGGATACGACACGCCCGAAGGGAAATCCAGCCCCGCGCGCGCTTGCGGCCCCATGCCGCGCCGTTCTACCCAATCCTTTGGGCGGCTACATCTTTTCGGGCTGCGGGCGGAGCCGGGCCTGCGGCGCACGAAGCAGCGTCGGCAGCACGTCCTCGGCACGGTCGACGACCGTGTAGAAGTCGCGGAACGACGGCCGCGCATAGTGCTGCTCGATGATCCCGTCGATAAGCCCGACCAGTCCGTTCCAGTAGCCGCCGAGATTTGCGAGAACGAGCGGCTTGTCGTGCAGGCCGAGCTGGCGCCAGGTCAGGATCTCGAACATCTCGTCGAGCGTTCCGGGCCCGCCCGGCAGCACCACGAACGCGTCGGCCCGGTCGAACATCATCTGCTTGCGGACGTGCATTGAAGCGACGACGTGGAGTTCGGAAACGCGTCCGTGGCCGACCTCGGCGCGCATGAGATGCTCGGGGATGATGCCCACGACGTGGCCGCCCGCGTCGATTGCGCCGTCCGCCACGGCGCCCATCAATCCGACGCGGCCACCGCCGTAGACCACGGAAAGCCCCGCCTCGGCGAAGGTGCCTCCGAGCCGTCGCGCGGCTTCGCGGTGCTCCGGGGCGCCGTCGTTGGACGAACCGCAATAAACGCATACCGATCGCAGGCTCGACATAAATTATTCCCTGATTCCGAACAGTGTATTCATACGGCCGCCATTGTTGAATTCCTTGCCGCGCCGTTCGGGCGAATGCTTAAATCCTCACGCGGCGGTCCACAAGCGCGGCGGCTCGATTCCGCTGTTCCCGCCCCAACGAAGAAGGCAAAGAAGGAATTCCCCGCATGAAATCCAGTCTCCGTCTCGCCGTGCTCGCTCTCGGCGTCGGAATCGCGTTCGTCGGACAGGTCGCAGTTGCGAACGCGCAGGCGCCGGCTGAAATCGCGCAACGTCAGGAATTGATGAAGGCGAATGGCGGGGCGATGCGCGTCCTTACGCCGATGGTGCGCGGCGAAGCGCCGTGGAACGCACAGGCGGCAGGCCAGGCGGCCTCGAATGCCCAGCAGGCCGCCACGCGCGCGAAAGCGCTGTTCCCGGCCGGAACCGGCCCGGACAAGGGGCAGACGGCCGCACTCCCGGCGATTTGGGAGCGCAAGGCCGAATTCGACGCGCTGTTCGACAAGGAAGCCGAGGTTGCGGGCAATCTCGTGCGCCTCGCGGCGGCGAACGACGAAGCGGGCTTCAAGGCGGCCTTTCCGGCGCTCGGCCAGACCTGCGGCGCCTGCCACACGCCGTTCCGCAAGCCCAATTGATCTTCTTTTCTGAAATGAATGCCCGCATGGCGCTAACCCGCCTTGCGGGCATTCTGTTTTTTGCCGTCGCGATATCGGGCGGCGTTGCGGCTCAATCGGGCAACGCGACGCGCGGCGCGTATCTTTTCGCCGCGGGCGGCTGTGCCGGCTGCCACACGGACGAGAAGGGCGGGGGCCAGCTTCTCGCCGGCGGCCGGGAACTGAAGACGCCGTTCGGAAGCTTCTACGGCCCCAATATCACCGCACATCCCGATGCCGGCATCGGGCGTTGGTCGGATGCCGAGTTCGTGCGAGCGCTGCGGCAGGGGCGGCGTCCGGACGGCGCCCACTACTTTCCGGTTTTTCCGTATCCGTCCTTCACGAAGATCTCCGAGCCGGATCTTCTCGACATCAAGGCGTACATTTTTTCGCTGCCGGTTTCAGACCGCCGCAACAAGCCGCACGACATCGGTTTTCCGTTCGACGTGCGCGCGCTGCAGTTCGGCTGGAAGCTTCTTTTCTTCGATCAGGGCGAATTCCGCCCCGACCCTGCGAAGAGTGCGGCGGTCAATCGCGGTGCCTACCTCGTCGAGGCCCTCGGCCATTGCGCGGAATGCCACTCGCCGCGAAATGCGCTGGGCGGCATCGATCGCTCGAAACTCTATGCCGGCGATTTGAATCCGCCGGGCGGCGGCAAGGTCCCGAACATCACCCCCGATCCGGAAACGGGGATCGGCAAATGGTCGGATGGCGATCTCGACGATCTGTTGGCGTCCGGCATGACTCCGGACGGGGATTCCGTCGGGGGCGAGATGGGCGAGGTTGTCCGCAATTCGACATCGAAGCTGACGCCGGAAGACCGGAAGGCGGTCATCTCTTATCTGCGACAGCTCCGACCGATCGCGAACCGGATTCGCGGCGGCTCCTGACCCTTGCGATTGCAGTACGCAGGCGGCGGGCATAGTCTGCCCGGACGAAATCACATTTTTCCGAGTCGTCTGGCGTCGATGAACCGAAACTCGCTGCTCGCATTTGTCGGCGCGATCCTGCTGATCGTCGCGAGCGTCGTTGCGCTTCGGAACTGGCAATCGGATGCACCGCGCCCGCCGGTCCCGGCGCCTGCGGCGTCGAGCCCGGCAGCCCCGGCGGCGGCCGGATCTGCGCCGGCATCCGCGCCTTCCCCGTCGACGGCCGTCCGGCCGAGCTTCGACGTCGTGCGCGTAAGCCCTTCCGGCGATGCGGTCATTGCCGGGCGCGCGGCACCCAATGCGACCGTGTCAATCCTCGACGGCGAGACGGAGATCGGCAAGGTCACGGCCGACGGTCGCGGCGAATGGGTATTCGTCACGGTCGAACCGCTTTCGCCCGGTCCGCACGATCTTCGTCTGCGGACGGATGGTACGGACGGACCGCTTGTGTCCGATCGCAGCGTCGCCGTCGTGGTGCCGCCGCGAGGCACGCTTGCGCCCGGTGGCGGGCCGCTTGCGGCGCTCCTGCCGACCGAGCCGGGGCGCGCACCGAGTGTCGTGCAACTGCCGGGGCGGCCGGTTCCGGGCCAGCGCATATCGATCGACGCCGTCGATTACGGCGAGAAGGGCGACGACGTGATCGTCGCCGGCCACGGCGAACCGGGCAGCACGGTGCGCGTCTATATCGACAACAAGCCGGTCGGAACGACGACGGTGGCACCGGATGGCCGGTGGGACCTTCGGCTGGGCGACCTGAAGCCCGGCGGCTACATGCTCCGCGCCGACGAAATCGGCCCGAACGGCCGGGTCGTCGCGCGGGCGGAAACGCGTTTCCAGCGTGATACGATCGTCCCGCCGCAGCCGGGCCAGCAGATCGTCGTCGTGCAACCCGGCAATTCGCTATGGCGGATCGCGCGGCGGGTCTATGGCGAAGGTGTGCGCTACGCGGTGATCTACGACGCCAACAAGGCCCAGATCGGCGATCCGGACCTGATCTACCCGGGCCAGGTCTTCACGGTTCCCAAGACCAATTGAGCCCCGTCAGTGGCGCAAATCCGGGCGACGGGATAAACTCGGCCCCGAACCTTAATCGGCACATCAATACGGTCGGGTAAATATATGACGGATATGTGGAAGTCTGTTTCCGCGCCGATGCATCGGGCGGGGCTGCCTTTTGTCGCGGCAGGTGTCGTCGTGACGTTCCTGGCGGCTTTCATGTGGGCGCCGTTGTCCGCCCTGTTCGCGCTCATTACCGCGTGGATGATCTATTTCTTCCGCGATCCGGACCGCGTGGTGCCGACGCGACGGGGGCTGGTCGTGAGCCCGGCCGACGGCATGGTCCAACTCATCGTTCCTGCCGTGCCGCCGCCGGAACTGGAAATGGGCGACCGGCCGCTCACGCGCATTTCGATCTTCCTCAACGTGTTCAACGTCCATGTGAACCGCGTTCCGGTCGGCGGCCGCATCGAGCGGGCACGCTATCGTCCCGGCCTGTTCCTGAACGCCGCGCTCGACAAGGCGTCCGACGACAACGAGCGGATGTCGATCCGCGTGCGTACGGAGGAGGGCGGCGAGATTGCGTTCGTGCAGATCGCCGGCCTCGTGGCGCGCCGGATCCTCTGCGACATCAAGGACGGCGATACGGTGATGACCGGTCAGCGCTACGGCCTGATCCGCTTCGGCAGCCGATGCGACGTCTACCTGCCCGACGGCGTGGCGCCGCTCGTGTGCGTCGGCCAGTCGACGGTCGGCGGCGAGACCGTCATCGCAGACCTCTCGTCGGGCGAGACCCAGCGCCATGGGGAGACGCGATAATGTTCAACCGGGTTCGCAAACGGCGCCTTCGGGACCGGGCCGAGCGACCCGGCGGCGGGCACATGAATCGCCTCATCCCGAACGCAATCACGGTCGGCGCGCTTTGCGCAGGCCTTTCCGGCGTGCGCTTCGCGATCGACGCGCGATGGGAGATGGCGGTCGCTTCGATAATCGTCGCGGCGATCCTCGACGGCCTCGACGGCCGCATGGCGCGGCTGCTGAACGGAACCTCGAAGTTCGGTGCCGAACTCGACTCCCTCGCCGATTTCGTCAGTTTCGGTGCCGCACCGGCGCTGATCGTCTATCTTTGGACGCTAAGTGCGTGGGGCAGTGTCGGATGGGTGATCGCGCTTTGTTTTGCCGTGTGCTGCGCGCTGCGGCTCGCGCGGTTCAACACCGCGCTTGCCGATCCGAACCCGCCGAAATGGGCCGGCCACTTTTTCACTGGCGTACCGGCGCCGGCCGGTGCCGGCTTGGCGCTGCTTCCGATGATGCTGAATTTCGAACTTGGCGCCGGGACGTTCGAAAAGCCGATCGTCGGTGCCGTCGTGCTGGCCGGCGTCGCGTTCCTGATGGTGAGCCGGATTCCCACGTTCTCCGGCAAGAAGATCCACATTCCCCGCGGCTGGATGGTCCCGAGCCTTGCCGCCGTCGGGATTTTCTTCGCGATGCTGGCGAGTGCACCTTGGGCCACGCTATTGGGGGTGGGGGCCGCCTACTTGATCGCGATCCCGGTAGCGGTCGTCTTGCAGGGGCGCATGCGCGACGCCGAAGCGGCGGCCGAAGCAAGTGCGCCGCCTGCGGGCGGCAAGCCGGTCTTGAGCGTCGTCGGCGAGCGCGGCGGCGCCGAAGGAGCTTGATCGATGCCGCGTCGCGGCCCATTCTGGAACGAATGAGCGGTTCGGGATTCGGCGCAAGCGTTTGGATCGAATAACGTATTCGCAAGACTTACCAAGCGTTAACCAATCGCCGGTAGGCTGCGCAGTCGGATTTTGACCATCGATGTCCCAAGGAGGGACGGCGGATGTTCGCGATCATCGGGTTGCTGTTGGTGCTTTTCTGCGTGTTCGGCGGCTACATCATCGCCGGCGGCAAGATCGGCATCATCCTGAAGGCGCTGCCGTTCGAGTTCCTGATCATCGGCGGTTCGGCCGCAGGTTCGTTCCTCGTCGGCAATTCGGGTTCGGTCGTCAGCCACGCGCTCAAGGATTTCGGCCGCGTTTTCAGCGGGCCGAAATACAAGCGCGAGGACTATATCGATCTGCTCTGCCTGATCTTCACGATCCTCAAGCTGGCCCGTTCGAAGGGCACGCTGGCCGTTGAACCGCACATCGAGAAGCCGGATGAGTCCAACATCTTCATGGCCTATCCGAAGGTGTTGGCGAACAAATACGCCATCGCGCTGATCTGCGACCATATGCGCATGCTTTCGATGGGCGTCGAAGATGCGCACCAGCTCGAGGAAATCTTCAACAAGGAACTCGAGAAGCACCACCACGAGGTCATGCGCGGCGGCAACGCGCTGGCCACCACGGCCGACGCCTGCCCTGCACTGGGCATCGTCGCGGCGGTCATGGGCGTCATCAAGACGATGTCGTCGATCGACCAACCGCCGATCATCCTCGGCGGCCTCATCGGTTCGGCGCTCGTCGGTACGTTCCTCGGGGTGCTCCTGTCGTACGGCATCATCGGGCCAATGGCCGCGCGCCTGAAGCAGGTCTACGAGGACGAGTTCAAGTTCTATGAAATCATCCGCGATACGTTCGTCGCGCACCTGCAGGGCAACGCGCCGCAGATTTCGACCGAAATCGGCCGCAAGAGCGTTCCTTCCGAACTGCAGCCGACCTTCTACGAACTGGAAGAGGCGATCGCCTCCAAGCCGGCCGCGTGAGCGATCCGGTCGTCGCGGCGATCGCGGAGATCGCCCGGCACGCCAACGCAGGTACATGGCGCGAGGCGCTCGCGCATGCTCGGGCTCTCGATCAGAAATCGGCGGCGGCTTCCCACGTCGACGCGAAACTCGTCTGCGCCCAGGTCTATCTGGCGACCGGCTTCCTCGGTGAGGCGCGCCGCGCGGCCGACGAAGCGGTCGGCCTGGCGGTCGATCAGCCCGGTCCCTATCTGGTGCGCGCGCGGGCGGCCGCGAGCGTCGGGGAGGGCGACGCGGCTCTGGCTGATCTCGACGCCTGTCTGGCGCTGGCGCCCGCTTCGATCGAGGCAAGGCTTCTGCAACTCGAAATCCTCCAGCGTCTCGGCCGGCACGAGGCGGTCGGCAAGGCGCTCGACGCAGCCGATCGGCTGGAACTCCGCTCCGCGGAATTCGCACGGCACCGCTCGGTCAATGCGATGGCCTTCGGCGAAATCACGCGGGCCGAAAGCGAGGCGCGCTGCGCGATCGAAGGTGCGGCGGACCCTGCGCGCGCGCATCAATGGCTCGGATCCGTTCTGCTCCAGGACGGTCGCGTAAAGGAAGCGCGTGTCGAGTTCGCGGCCGCGATCGCGCTTGCCCCCGATTTCGAGCAGGCATGGACCGACGATCTCTTCGCGGCGAACTACGATCCGGACATTTCAGTCGAGGCGTTGCGCGCGCGCTATGTCGAGTGGGCGTCGCGGTTCGCACCGTCGGCCGCCGGAAGCGGCGTGGCAGCACCCCATGTCGCCGGACGTCGCCTGCGTGTGGGATACGTCTCGCAGGATCTGCGCACGCATTCGATCCGTCATTTCCTCCGCCCGCTTCTGGCCAATCACGATGCGGGCCGCGTCGAGACGTTCGCCTACAGCGCGACGACCGTGCCGGATGGCGAAACGGCCCGCTTCAAGCCGATGTTCGCAAATTGGCGGGACGTCGGCGCCTTGGACGATGCGGCACTTGCCGACGCCATTCGCGGGGACGGCATCGACGTCCTCGTCGATCTCGCCGGCCATACCGCGGGCACGCGCCTGAAGGCATTCGCGTTGCGGCCGGCACCGGTCCAGGCGACGTGGCTTGGCTATGGCGGGACGACCGGGGTGCCGACGATGGACTGGTATATCGGCGATGCGCGGATGCTGCCGCCCGGGGCCGAAAATGGGCTGGTCGAGGGGGCCTGGCGGCTGCCGCGCGCGTGCTTCGCCTACGATCCGCCGATCGACATGCCTCTGCCGGGACCATTACCGGCGCTTCGGCGCGGCTACGTGACGTTCGCAAGCTTTTCGCGCCTCGTTCGCATAAACGACGGCGTCGTCGCGGCGTGGGCACGCATCCTGTCGCGCGTGCCGGGATCGCGCCTATTTCTCAACGCGCTTGCGTTCGTCGACGAGGGGGCCCGCGCGCGCATGGTGGCGCGGTTTGCCGCCCACGGCATCGACCCGGAAAGGCTCGAACTTAAATACACGCGGCCGCAGCCGGTGACTTGGCGCGCCTACCGCGACGTCGACATCGCCCTCGATCCGTTCCCGCACAATGGCGGCGTGACCACGTTCGAAGCGCTCTGGATGGGCGCGCCGATGGTGACGAAGCGCGACCGTCCGCCGTTGGGACGCTACGGCGACTGCCTGCTTTCCGCCGTCGGGCTCGACGATTGGTGCGCGGATGGCGTCGAGGCCTATGTCGACCGGGCGGTGGCGGCTGCGGGCGACCTCGACGGTCTGGTGCGCATCCGTTCGGAGCTGCGGGACCGGATGCGCGGCGGGCCGCTTTGCGACGGGGCCGGGCTTGCGCGGGCGATGGAAGATGCGTTCGTGCAGATGCGCGAGAGGATCGTCAGCGCTTAGCGTTGGCGGAAATGCGCTTGGCTGCCACGGTCTGGCCGGGGATCCATTTCTTGACCGTCTGCGGTTTGGCTGCCCGCTTCCCGACGGTGGCTTCTTCGAGCTTGTCGGCCAAGCTTTTGTAGTTGTCCATCGTCAGCGCCAGCAGATCCTTTTCCGCAATGCCCATCGCGATGGCGGAATCGCCCTTCATCTGCGCCTGTCGGAGCAGATAGACCATGAGCTTTGCCTCGTCGGCGGTGATCTTCAGCGTATAGACCGGTCCGGCCATGGCGCCCTCGTGCGAACTCGAGAATCGGGATCGCACAAATGGTATCACGGCGAAGGGAGCCTTGCTCCCCGCCGTGCGGCACCCCGACGTTGCCCCGGAGCGGGACGGTTAGGCGGAGATATTTATGTTGTTGCCGCGCCCGTTGATCGCGGCGAGCGAGTTGCCGGCGATCTGGTTTCCTTCGGAAACCTGCTTCAGCACGCGCTGCTTGGTCTGGTCGGCGAAATCGATCGTGACCCGATTCAGCGATTCCGTCTTCGCGTTGCGGAAATCGAGAATGGGCTGGGCGGCTTGGGAAATCGTGATTGCCATCGGGATTCTCCGAGGTTCGAATTCAGTCCGAACAGTATAAATAATGGTTATTTATTCGTAAAGATCGATCGGCATATTCGAAAAACTTCCGCTAAGTCGATGATTTCGATAACTCTTCCCGCAAATTTTCCCGAATCCCGTCAAGCCGTTGTCTTGAAGAGCGGTCGGGTCCAAGTTGTCGCTACGTCGAAACTTCAGGATTCCCGATGGCCCTAGGGCTTTCATCCCAGCGCGCGCGGCCGGGTGTATTCGGGCGGCTCAAGGAAATCCCCTGGCTGCTCGTGCTGCTCGTCGTGCTGCTGACGGCGGTGAGCTGCGCGATGCTCTATTCGGCGGCCGGCGGCGACTGGGAACCGTGGGCGCAGCGCCAGGCGCTGTTCGTGTCCGTCGGCCTTGCCTTGATGCTGACCGCCGCCCTCGTCGATCTGCGCGACTGGTTCCGCATGGCCTATGCGGCCTACGTGATCGGCGTTGTGCTGCTGGTGGGCGTCGAGATTGCCGGCGTCGTGGGGATGGGGGCCAAGCGCTGGCTCGATCTCGGCGTCGTGCGCGTGCAGCCTTCCGAATTCGTGAAGATCGGCGTGATCCTCGTCGTCGCCCGCTACTTCCACAGCATGCCGCAGGAGCGGATGTCGAACCCGCTGTTCCTCGTCTGGCCGGGCCTGCTGGTGGTCGTGCCGGCCGCCCTCGTGCTGGTGCAGCCCAAGCTCGGCTCGGCGCTGTTGATCGGTTTCACCGGCCTGGTGATGTTCTTCGCCGCGGGCGTGCGGCTGTGGAAGTTCGGCGTGCTGTTCGCCGCCGTGGGCGCGGTCGTGCCGGTCGCATGGAGCTTCCTGCACGACTACCAGAAGCGCCGCGTGCTCACCTTCATGAACCCGGAGAGCGATCCGCTGGGCTCCGGCTACCACATCATCCAGTCGCGCATTGCGTTGGGCTCGGGCGGCATCTGGGGCAAGGGGTTCGCGCAAGGCTCGCAGAGCCAGCTCCAGTTCCTGCCGGAGAAGCAGACGGACTTCATCTTCGCGGTGCTCGCCGAGGAGTTCGGCCTTGTCGGTTCGCTGTCGCTGCTGGCGGTCTACGCGGTGATCCTGATGTTCCTGCTGGCGATCGCCGCGCGCGCGCGCAGCACGTTTGCGCGCCTGCTGGCGATCGGCGTGGCCGCGATGTTCTTCGCCAACGTCTTCGTCAACGTGGCGATGGTCGCGGGCCTGCTGCCGGTCGTGGGCGAGCCGCTGCCGCTTCTGTCGCTGGGCGGATCGGCGATGATCGCAAGCCTGATCGCGATGGGACTGGCGATGAGCTGCTTCGTGGGGCGCGACCGGACGATCTCGCGCTCCGGCGACGACGGGATCTAGCCGTAAAGCTGCGGTTGCCGCCAGAACGCGGCATTGAGATTTTCCGGTCCTTGCGCGGCGACGAGCGGATGCGGGGCGGTGGCCGCGCGCCGCCCGGTCATGAGCCGGTAGAGATAGAGCCGGCGCACGGTCTCGGGGGCCGCGAAACCCGCGGCGAGGATCCGTTCGAGCGCTGCTTCGCGCCCTGCCGGATCGGCATAGAGCGAGGAGGGCGCCGCAAGCGCGTGGAACGCCTCGAGCACGAGGCAGGCGAGCCAAATGCCCGCATCGCGCGCCGGGCGAAGGGCCGCGTATCGCGCCATCGGACACAGAAACGGCTCGTCGGGCACGTCGAGCGGGCCGGCGAGGGCAGCGGCGACATGCGGTGCCAGAACCTGCGCGGCTTCGATCCGGCGCCCGATATCGGCGAGCAGGCGCGCGAAAGAGAGGTCCGTCGCCAGAGACGGCCGCGCGCCGCGTGCTTCGCCCGCCATTTCGAACGCCCGCGCCAGATCGCCCGCGCGCAGGGCCGCCGGCCGCGCGCGGTCGTGCGCACGCGCATGGTGGGCCAAAGCCCGCGCATGGGCATCGCCCGCGCCGATCGCGTCGACCGCAGCCGGCACGCACAGGAAACCCGCCTGCGCGAGTGCGGCCGCACGTGCGGGCTTTGCGGCGAAGGCGTTGAGCTGGTCGGGGGCAGCGGGCTCCGCCGCCATGGGAACCAACGCGCCGAGACCAGGGATCAGCCGATAGCGCACGTAGCCCAGCGCTTCGAGCGCCGCGAGCGGGGCAAGGTCGTAGCGGTTGCCGTCGCGGATCTCGATCATCACCAGCGGATCGCCTTCGCCGAACAGCCGTTGGCCGCCGGCGATGACGGCGAGTTCCGCACCTTCGACGTCGATCTTCGCGAAGTCGATCGCGGGGAGATAGGCCGCCGGCAGCGCATCGTCGATCCGGGCGACGGGGACGCGCAGCGTGCCGCCGGTTCCGATGCGAAAGCCTTCGTGGAACGTCTCGCCGCCGAATTCGGCGATGCCCGGCTCAGCGCCCAGTGCGGTCTCGAACACGGCAAGCTGCGTGCCCGGCATGGCGAGGGCGGAGCGGCGCAGCTTGTCGACGAGGCCCGGCTGCGGCTCGAAGGCGAGGGTCGGGACGCGCGCGGCGGCGAGCGTGGCGGCGTAGAAGCCGAGATTGGCGC
>JAYRKO010000591.1:0-2160 GCA_041905745.1 Tagaea sp.
GACCAGCCTTTCCTGACGACGACGAAGTTCCTCGAAAAGCTCGACGAGAACCTTCGCAAGGCGATGAGCTGAGCCGAACCGACGGGCCGGGGCCGGCCATTGCGTCGGCCCCGGCTTTGTCGCACGCTACCGGCGCGTCAACGAGCGCCGAGCAAATTACAAAGTGTCTGGCCCCTTCCCTCCGCGTAACGGAATTCTGCGCAGCCCCGACGCGCCCGGCGGCGTGGCGAACGGCGCTGCGCTCGGCGAGCACATTCTCGTCGATCTCGGAACGCCGCTGCCCGCTTTCGACCGGCCCGGCGCGAAAGCCTACGCGGCGATCGACAAACGCTTTCCCGACGGCCAGCATCTCGCGTTCGTTTGCGAACCCGACCGCTCCGTGCGCATCCGCGCAGCCCAGCGCCAGCGCGGCATTTCGCGTTCCGGCCTGCTCACGCTGCTCGACGCGGGCGTACTGCGCCGGCCGGGCGCCCGGGACGGCTACGCATTCGTTTTCGAGAAGCCCGTCGGCGGCAGCCCGCCACGCCGCATGTGGGGCGGTTGGGCGCCCCGTACGCTCATCCAGAATTTCCTGAAGCCGATCTGCGTCGCGCTCAACGAACTTTCCGAACGCGGCGAGACCCACGGCTCGATCCGTCCCGACAACATCTTCAATCAGGACACGAAGGGCCAGCTCTTCACGCTCGGCCCCTGCGTGCTCGGCCCGGTCGGCTACGATCAACCAGCCGCCTTCGAGCCGATCGAGCGCGCCCTCGCCGCGCCGGACGGCAAGGGGCTCGGCGGCGCGATCGACGACATGTTCGCGTTGGGGATGACGCTCTACTGCTTCTCGACGGGCAAGTATCCAGGCGAAGGCCAAAACCCGGATGCGCTTATGGCGCGGCGGCTTTCGTACGGATCCACCAGCGCACTCGTCGACACGTCGCAGATCCCGAGCGAACTGTTCGACCCCGTGATGGCGCTGATCGACGACGACGTGAAGTCGCGCTGGTCGCTGGCCGCGATCACGGACTGGGCAAACGGCCGCCGGCCGCAGATTCCCCAGAAACGCCCACCGGCGCGGCGCGGCACGCCGCTGCAGATCGGCCCCATCCAGTGCCTCGAACCGCGCGAACTGGCCTTCGCCATCCAGCGATATCCGGGGCCTGCCGGCGACGCGCTCGAACGCGGCGACATCGCGAACTGGCTCAAATCCAACGACGTGCAGCGCGCGATCGCGCTCAACATCGACGAAACGGGAAGCGCCGGCCAGCTGATTTCGACCAAAGACGTGCTGCTGTCCCGTGAGGCGGTGCGCCTCGATCCGTTCGGTCCGATCCGCTATCGCGACCTTGCGTTCTTCCCGTCCGGCGCCGGTGCCGTCATGTACGCCGCCATGCTCGACGGCACGAAGCGCCAGCAGATTGAGGAACTGTTTTCGGCCCGCATCGTCCATCTCTGGGCCAAGGCCGCAAATCCGCTGGGCCTGATCGACGAACCCGCGAAGGCGCTTCTCGACCTTGAGGATCGCGTGTCGAACGGCGTCGAGAAGCTGGAAAGCGCGCTCTACAAGCTCAATCCCGACGCCCCCTGCCTGTCGCCCGAGGTGCAGGGTGCGTGGGTCGATACGCTCGGCGACCTGCTCGACGTCTTCGAAGCGGGTCTGGGCCGCGGCAATTTCGAACCCGACGCGCATATCGTCGCCTTTCTCGGCGCGCGCGGCGGCATCACCGCCGCCGACCTCAACGCGCTGAAAACTTTCGACGGCAAGGATCCGCGCCGCGCGGCCGCGATCCTGAAGGTCGGCGTCAAGATCGTCGTGGAAGCGAAGGGCAAGCAGCTGCCGAATTTGACCAAGGTCTGCCATGGTGCCGCGCGCGCGCTGATCGAACGCCTTCGCAATCCGAATGTTCGCGCCGAAACGCTGGCGAAAGCCGACGCCGCCGCGGCGTCGAACGACATCCAGAGCCTGGCGGAAATCGCGACGGATCCAGTGGTCTTCGGCGCCGACAGCGCCGAATTCCAGCGCGCCAAACAGGAATTCGACGCCAACCAGCGCATTCTCAACATGCGCGATTCGATCGTCGAGGCGACCGCCCGCATGGGCGCCGAAAAGGGCCAGGAGATTTCGCTCGTCATTCTGTCGGGCCTTGCCATCGTGACGGTGCTCTTCCAGCTCTT
>JAYRKO010000592.1:0-2155 GCA_041905745.1 Tagaea sp.
GCGCGACCCACACGCTGACGCCCTCGGCGCGCCGGCAATAGACGTCGCGCGCCATCTCGACGGCCATTTCGCCGTCGATGGCGTGCAGCGAGCCGACATGGCGGTGCGCCAGCCCGTTGCGCGAGCGCACGAACACCTCCCACAGCGGCCAATCCTTGGTCTTGTCCGTCATCTGCGTCACTCCGCCGCTTTTGCCTGCTGCCGCTGCGCACGCTTTGCGGCATGGGCCGCCGCCGCCTCGCGCACCCACGCGCCGTCGGCGTGGGCCTTGCGGCGCGCGGCGAGGCGTTCGCGATTGCACGGCCCGTCGCCCGCAAGGATGCGGTTGAACTCGCTCCAGTCGATCGGCCCGTGCTGCCAATGGCCCGACGCTTCGTCGAAGCGCAGATCGGGGTCGGGAAATTCGAGGCCGAGGAAATGGCCCTGCGGCACGGTCACGTCGACGAATTTCTGCCGCAGCTCGTCGTTGGATACGCGCTTGATCTTCCAGGCCGTGTTCTGCGCCGAGTGCACCGAATCCTTGTCCGACGGCCCGAACATCATCAGCGACGGCCACCACCAGCGGTTCAGCGCGTCCTGCGCCATGCGCTTCTGGTCAGCCGTGCCGCGCGCCAGCGTCAGCAACAGCTCGTAGCCCTGCCGCTGATGGAAGCTTTCCTCGCGGCAGATGCGGATCATCGCGCGCGCATAGGGCCCGTAGGAGCAGCGGCACAGCGGCACCTGATTCATGATCGCGGCACCGTCGACGAGCCAGCCGATCGCGCCGATGTCGGCCCAAGTCAGCGTCGGGTAGTTGAAGATCGACGAATACTTGGCCTTGCCGGACAGCAGTTGGTCGACCAGCTCGGCGCGTTCGACGCCCAGTGTCTCGGCGGCGGAATAGAGGTAGAGGCCGTGTCCACCCTCGTCCTGCACCTTGGCGAGCAGGATCATCTTGCGGCGCAGGCTGGGCGCGCGCGTGATCCAGTTGCCTTCGGGCAGCATGCCGACGACTTCGGAATGCGCGTGCTGGGAAATCTGGCGCACCAGCGTGCGGCGATAGCCCTGCGGCATCCAGTCGTTGGGCTCGATCTTTTCCTCGCGGTCGATGCGCGTCTGGAAGGCGGCGAGCGCGGCGGCATCGTCGCCGGCTTTCGCCGCGCCGTCGGCCGGGCGCTGGTCGAGACCTTGCGTGTACATGGCGCATTCCTCCCGCCGGATGTGGGGAAAAATATGTCACAGAAATTGTCGTTTTTGAACCCGATTTCGTGACATTCAATCAGCGAAGCGGCGACGGACCGACGCGCCCGGCGGTCGCAATTTCCCTTTTGCGTTCGTAAGGTTGGCGTCGACCCACGCCTCGGCGGCCGGCCGCAGCCGGCCGTAGAGCGCGCCCGCAAAGCGCCGCGCCGTGCCGCCGACCCAGTTGCGCGGCAGGAGTTCGGCCGGCAGGCCGGGATCGCGCAGTGCCAGTCGGCGGAACGCGTGGACGAGCCGGATCCGGCCGAGAAGGGCGTCCTCGGGGGCGAGCGCCTTGCGCGCCGCGCGATCGAGCGGCGCGAAGGCAGCCAGAAAATCGCGATAGCCCTGTCCAAGCGCGTCGAGATCCCAGCCTTGCCGGACCAGTTCGCGCGCGGCGGGCGTCGGCCCGGCACGTCCGTCGACGATCAGCGGCCGGCGGGCCGGCGGCAGATCGGTGAGCAGCGAGACGAGGGCAGCCGGATTGGCGTGCGGGTGGATCATCGTCTGCGGCCCGATCGCGCCGAAGCCGAGCCAGGACAGCGGGCGTTTCACCGCCTCGCGCGCGGCGGCATCCAGCGGCGGCAGCAGCGCCACGCACCAATGGCCGTTCCACGAGCCGAGATCGACGGCGTAGATGCGCGCTTCGGCCTCGGCCGTGCGATGCCGGCCTGCGTCGGACAGCGCGTAGAAGGCGGCGCGGCCGATGCGCGTCGAGACGAGCCAGTCTTCCGCGACCAGCCGCGAGAGCGCCGTGCGCAACTGGCTGTCGTTGACGCCGAAGGCGGCGAGGATGCGCGCCAGACCGGCATAGGCGACTTCGCCCCCGCGCGGCGCGATCAGGTCGCCGAACACGGTGACGACGAGGGAGCCCGCGCGGACGGGCGGCTGTTCGGATTTCCGGCGCGTCATCGGGTCGGCACCTTAATCGAGCGCG
>JAYRKO010000593.1:0-2153 GCA_041905745.1 Tagaea sp.
TCGCTGCTGTCGAACGACGTCTGGGCGATCCCGGCCGACGCGCGCAACGTCGATGCCGCGCATAAATTCGTCGACTTCATGCTCCGTCCGGAGATCGCGGCACTCAATTCCGATGCGGTCGGCTACCCGAACCCCGTTCCGGCCTCGCGTCCGCTGGTGAAGCCCGAGGTGCGCGACGACCCGACCGTGTTCGTGCCCGAGGAAGTGCGCGCGCGGCTCTACACGATCACGCCGGCGGCGCGCGAGTACGAGCGCCTGCGCACCCGCGCCTGGACGCGTGTGACCGCCGGCCGCTAGGCGGACGGGCGGTGATCCGGGTCGAACGCCTCGTCAAACGGTTCGGCGGTGTCGCCGCCGTCGATGGCGTCGATCTGGAGATCGGCGAGGGCGAGATCTTCTGCCTGCTCGGCCCCTCCGGCTGCGGGAAGACGACGCTGCTTCGCTGCGTCGGCGGCTTCGAGACGCCCGACGCCGGGCGGATCCTGCTCGACGGGCAGGATGTCACGGCGCTTGCCCCCTGGCTGCGGCCGGTCAACACGGTGTTCCAGAGCTACGCGCTGTTCCCGCACCTGAGCGTTGCGCGCAACGTCGCATTCGGCCTCGAAACGCTGGCGCTTTCGCGGGCCGAACGCGACGCGCGGGTGGCGGAGATGCTGGCGCTCGTGCGGCTCGACGGACTTGCGGAACGCAAACCTGCGCAGCTTTCCGGCGGTCAACGCCAGCGGGTGGCCATCGCGCGCGCGCTCGCGCGCCATCCCAAGGTGCTGCTGCTCGACGAGCCGCTGTCGGCGCTCGACGCCAAACTGCGCGAGGAGACCCGGCTCGAACTGGTCGAACTGCAGGCGCGCCTCGGGATCTCGTTCGTGTTCGTCACGCACGACCAGGACGAGGCGATGGCGATTTCCGACCGCATCGGCGTCATGCAGGGCGGCCGGATCGTGCAGATCGGTGCGCCGGCGGAAATCTACGACCGGCCTGCCACGCGCTTCGTGGCGGAGTTCGTCGGCCGCATCAACCTGTTCCGGTCGGGCGAAGGTTGGGTTGCGGTGCGCCCCGAACGCGTGCGGCTGGGCGAAGGCGCGCATGTCGGCACCGTTCGCGAATGCGCGTTTCTGGGCGAGCGTCGTCTCGTTTTCATCGATGCGCCGCAGGGCCGCGTGACGGCGAGCGTCTCGGGCAGCGATCCAGTGCCGGAAAACGGCGCATCGGTCCCCTTCGGTTGGCCCGCCGATGCCGAACGGAAGCTTCCCGCGTGAGCGAGGCGCCGTGGATCGCGCGTTCGCGCCGGATTTTCGTGGTGCCGGCGTTCGCGTGGCTGGCCGCAAGCGTCGCGTTCCCGCTGGCGCTCGTCGCGGCAATCAGCCTTGGCGAGGCGACGCAAGGGGCGCCGCCGTTCGACTGGTCGTTCAATTTCGACAATTACGCGCTCGTTGCGGGCGATCCGCTATATCTGGAGGCGTTCGCGACGTCGCTGCGCATTGCGGGCGTGTCGACGGCGATCTGTCTCCTCGTCGGCTATCCGATGGCGCTGGGGATTTCGCGCGCGGGCCCGCGCTGGCGCGCGCGTCTCCTGTTCCTCGTCGTGCTGCCGTTCTGGACGTCGTTCCTGATCCGCGTCTACGCGTGGATGGGGATCCTGCGCCCGACCGGCTACGTCAATTCGGCGCTGCAGGCGCTGGGCATCGTCGACGAGCCGCTTGCGCTTATCGCCAACGCCTTCGCGGTGCATCTGGGCATCGTCTACGCGTATCTGCCGTTCATGGTACTGCCGCTCTACGCGACGATCGAGCGGATCGATGCCGCGCTCGTCGAGGCGGCGCACGATCTGGGTGCGCCGCCTGCGCGCGCGTTCTGGCGCGTGACGTTCCCGCTGTCGATCCCCGGCGCGCTCGCCGGATCGCTGATGGTCTTCATCCCGGCCTGCGGCGAGTTCGTCATTCCCGACCTTCTGGGCGGGCCGGACACGCAGATGATCGGGCGTGTCCTGTGGCTCGAATTCTTCCAGAACCGCGACTGGCCCGTCGCCTGCGCGATCGCCACCACGCTGGCGGCCCTTCTGGCCGGGCCGATCCTGCTGTTCGACCGCCTGCGGATCCGCGGCGCATGAAGACGCGCGCGGTCCTTTCGTGGACGCCGGCCGCCCTCGCGGCGGG
>JAYRKO010000594.1:0-2152 GCA_041905745.1 Tagaea sp.
CTGGGCGTCACGATGAACCTGCCCGAGCGCGACAAGCTCTCGATCTCCAAGCGCGAGATGGAAGCGCGCCTCGTGATGATGTACGGCGGCCGCGTGGCCGAGGAGATCATCTACGGTCCCGAGAACGTCACGACGGGCGCCACGAACGACATCCAGCAGGCCACCAACCTGTCGCGCGCGATGGTCACGCAGTACGGCATGTCGGAAAAGCTCGGCCGCGTGCGCTATTCGGCCAACGAACAGGAAGTGTTCCTCGGCCACTCGGTCACGCAGACGCAGAACATGTCGGAGGCGACCGCCGAGACGATCGACGCGGAAGTCCGACGCATCATCGAGACGGCCGAGACCAAGGCCCGCGACCTGCTGACCAAGGGCGTGGACGACATGCACAAGCTCGCCAAGGCGCTGCTCGAGCACGAGACGCTGTCGGGCGACGAGGTGAAGGCGCTGCTGCGCGGCGAAGCCATCGTGCGGCCGTCGGCCGACGAGCCGCCGCCCGCGGCCAAGCCCGGCGGCCGGCGCGGTTCGGTGCCCAGTTCCGGCGGCAACAAGCCCGCCGGCGGCTTCGATCCGCAGCCGCAGCCGGGATCCTGACGCGAAGCACGACGACGAACGAGAACGGCGGCCTGGAAGGCCGCCGTTTTTCGTTCGGAGGGCCGGCTGCGACGTCGGATTTCCGTCCCCCGGCACGCTTCCAATCGGCTATTCCTTGGCGATGCGCCGCTTCGAACGTTTCACGCTCGACCGCCCGCTCCTGATGGGCATCGTCAACGCCACGCCGGATTCCTTTTCCGACGGCGGCGACCATTACGATGCGCCCGCCGCCATCGCGCACGGATTGAAGCTGAAGGACGAGGGCGCCGACATCCTCGACGTGGGCGGCGAGTCGACGCGCCCGGGCGCCGATCCGGTGCCGGAGGCCGAGGAGACCCGCCGCGTGGTGCCCGTCGTCGAGGCGCTGGCGAAGGCGGGCGCGGTCGTTTCCATCGACACGTGGCACGCCGGCACGATGCGCGCGGCACTCGATGCGGGTGCCGCGATCGTCAACGACGTGACCGCGCTGACGGGTGAGGAGGCGAGCCTGCCGCTCGTCGCCTCGCGCAAGGTGGCAGCCGTGCTCATGCACATGCAGGGACGCCCGCAGACCATGCAGGCGAACCCGACCTACGGCGACGCGCCGCGCGAGATTGCGCGCTATCTTTCCGCACGCGTGGCTGCGTGCCGGGCCGCGGGCGTTCCGGCGGCGAATCTCGCGGTCGATCCCGGCATCGGCTTCGGCAAGACCGTCGCGCACAATGCCGAGATCCTCGCGCATGTTCCGACGCTGCGCGAAGCCGGTGCAGCCGTGCTGATCGGGGCAAGCCGCAAGGCCTTCATCGGCGCGCTGTCGAAGGGCGAGCGGCCCAAGGAACGCCTGCCGGGCTCGCTCGCCGCCGCACTGGCCGCGGTATCCGGTGGAGCGGATATCCTGCGCGTCCACGACGTCGCGGCTACGCGCCAGGCGCTGGCCGTATGGCAGGCGATTGAAAAATTCCGAAATCCGACGTGACTTTACGGGGCCTGCCCTAGCGCCTATAAGCGCCCCGATGGGAAAACTTTTCGGAACCGACGGGATTCGCGGCGCGGCCAATGTCGCACCGATGACGGCCGAGATCGCGACGAAGGTGGCGATCGCCGCGGGCAAGATCCTGCGCCAGGGCAATCACCGCCACCGCGTGGTGATCGGCAAGGACACGCGCCTGTCCGGCTACATGTTCCAGCCGGCGCTGACGGCGGGCTTCGTTTCGATCGGCATGGACGTCGTCATCCTCGAGCCGCTGCCCACGCCCGCGGTCGCCATGCTCACGCGCTCGCTGCGCGCGGATCTGGGCGTGATGATCTCCGCCTCGCACAACCCGCACCACGACAACGGCATCAAGCTGTTCGGGCCCGACGGCTACAAGCTGTCGGACGAACTGGAAGCCGAGATCGAACGCATCCTCGACGACGCCGACGGCCGCGTTTCGCCCGAAAAGCTCGGCCGCGTGCGCCGGCTCGACGACGCGCCGGGCCGCTACATCGAATCGGTCAAGTCGAGCTTCCCCAAGGGCCTGCGCCTCGACGGTCTCAAGATCGTCGTCGACTGCGCGAACGGGGCCGCCTACCGCGTCGC
>JAYRKO010000595.1:0-2151 GCA_041905745.1 Tagaea sp.
CTCGTACAAATCCTTCCGCGGCATGGGCTCGGTGGGCGCCATGGCGCGCGGCTCGGCCGACCGCTATTTCCAGCAGGAGATCAAGGACACGCTGAAACTGGTGCCCGAGGGCATCGAGGGACGCGTGCCGTACAAGGGGCCGGTCTCGGCGGTCGTCCACCAGCTCGTCGGCGGGCTTCGCGCCTCGATGGGCTATACGGGCAGCCGCACGCTCAAGGACATGGCGGCCAACGCGCGCTTCGTGAAGATCACGTCGGCGGGCCTGCGCGAGAGCCACGTCCACGACGTGACGATGGAGCGTGCCGCGCCGAACTACGCGGGCGGCGCCAGCGCATGACGCCCGGCGGCCGCGCGGCCGCGGCGATCGAAATCCTCGACAAGGTCCTTGCCGATCGCGTGCCGGCCGACCGGCTGGCGAACGAGTATTTCCGCGCGCGCCGCTTCATCGGCTCGAAGGATCGCACGGCGGTCCAGGCCATCGTCTACGGCTGCCTGCGCCACCGCGCGCAGCTCGAATGGTGGCTGGCGCGCGTGCGCGAGGGCGCCAGGCGCGAACCCTTCGCGCCCAACGGCCGCGCCTGGGTGCTGGCGCATCTGGCGATCGAGCAGAAGATTTCGCCCGAGAACATCGAGAAGACGTTTTCGGGCGAGCGCTACGATCCGCCGCCGCTGTCGCGCGGCGAGAAGTCGGCCGTGGAGGCCCTGTCGGGCCGATCGCTCGACCATCCCGAGCAGCCGGAGGCCGTGCGCGCCAACGTGCCGGCATGGATCCTCGAACGGCTGCGCGCGCGATTCGGCGTCGACCATGCGCGCGAAATGGCGGCCTTCGCCAACGAGGCGCCGCTCGACCTGCGCGCCAACACGCTGAAGACCGACCGCAAGAAGCTTCGCAAGATCCTGGCCGAGGCGGGCTTCGAGACCGAGCCCACGCGCCATTCGCCCTGGGGGCTGCGCGCGGCCACGCGTGCCGCGTTGATGGCGAGTGCGCCCTACAAGGACGGCCTCGTCGAGGTGCAGGACGAGGGCTCGCAGCTCGTCGCACTCCTCGTCGGTGCCAAGCCCGGCGAGCGCGTGTGCGATTTCTGCGCGGGTGCCGGCGGCAAGACGCTTGCCATCGCCGCGACGATGGAAAACAAGGGCCATGTCGTGGCGTGCGACGTGTCGGCCAAGCGGCTGGAGGCCACGACCACGCGCCTGCGCCGCGCCGGCGTGCACAACGTCGAGCGCAAGGCGCTGGAAGACGAGCGCGACGGCTGGGTCAAGAAGCACAAGGCCTCGTTCGATCGCGTGCTGGTCGACGCGCCCTGCACCGGGACCGGCACGTGGCGGCGCAATCCCGATGCGCGCTGGACGTTGCGCGAAGGCGAGATTGCGGAACTGGCCGACAAGCAGCGCCGCATCCTCGACAGCGCCGCGCGCCTCGTGAAGCCGGGCGGGCGGCTCGTCTACGCGACGTGTTCGCTGCTTTCGGAAGAAAACGAAAGCCAGGCCGAAGCCTTCGTCGCGGCCCATCCGGAATTTCGGATCGTGCCGGTTCCGGAAATCTGGGCCGCCGTCGCCGAGGGGCCGTGCCCGTCGGCAGGACCGTACCTGACCCTCAATCCCGCACGCGACAAGACCGACGGCTTTTTCCTCGCGGCATTCGAGCGGACGGCGGAGGGCGGGGCGTGAGCGTCACGCTGATGAAGGCGAACATCGCGCATGCGCGGGGGATCGCGCGCGTCTATGTCGATGCGTGGCGCACGACCTATGCGGGCCTGCTGCCTGCACGCGCGCTCACCGGCATGTCGTACGACCGCCAGACGGTCGAATGGGCCCACCAGATCCGCCACAAGGGGCTGCACAGCCCGATCCTCGTGGCGCTCGACGCGCGCGGCACGGTCGCGGGCATGACGAGCTTCGGCAAGGCGCGCATCGACGACCTGCCGGCGGCCGCCGACTTCACGGGCGGCAATTCCGTGACCGGCGAGGTCTTCACGCTCTACGTCCACCCCGACAACCAGGACCGCGGCATCGGCCGCGAGCTGATGGCGGCGGCCTTCGCGGGCCTGCGCGAGAAGGGGCTTGCGCGCGCCTATGTCTGGGTGCTGGACAGCAATCCGGCCCGCTATTTCTACGAACGCATGGGCGGGCGCTACGTCGCCGACCGCA
>JAYRKO010000596.1:0-2144 GCA_041905745.1 Tagaea sp.
CGCATCCGGTACCGCACTGCGGACCGCGGCGACGAACACGCCGAGCGCCTTTTCGGGGCCGACGGCATCGATGCTTTTGAGCGTATCGCCGAGCTCGTTCATTGCTGCGTGGTAAGCGGCAGTTGGGCCAGCGCGAAAACTAATCGATTTGTGGGCCGGCTGTCTTGTGTCGAAATGCCCGCGTGTGCAGAGGGCCGGGCGGCCTAAGCGACAAAATTGACCGTATCGCGCGCCGCTTCCGCCGTGCGGACCGGCCGTGCGGTGGCGGGGGCCGGCGGCGTACCGAAGACACGGGCAACGCGCCGCGTTTCATCGCCCGAAAGGACGATATCGACGTAAACGCGCGTGGAATTGTCGTAAAGACCGACGCTCTGCGTGAATGGTGGGGAAGGAATAGCCGCGCGCGGACTGCCGCCGCCGCCGCCGCCCGTTTCGCCGGCCGCCGCGTCTTTCGACTGTTCGACGAGAACGCGCCGGGCCTGATTGGCGATCGCGGAAGAGGCTGCACCGCCACCGATCGGCGCGCCGACTTCACCCCGCGCTGCGCCGCTGGCAGAGCCAGGCTGCGCAACAGGGACCGGCCGGGCAAAACCCGGCAGAGTCGTCGTCGCTGAAATCGGCGGCAAAGCCACCATGGTTACAGTCCTTCTGACGTCACCAAGCAGACGGTCTTCGACCTATCTGTACCAAGTTGAATATAGGCCCGAAAACAAGGCCACGCAACGAAAACTCGATATTTTAGAAAACTTCGCGGTTTTGTTTATTTTTTAATCGCCATGTTGGGATAATATATGTAAAATCAAACAATTAGTGAATTTTTTAGAAATTTCGCGAAAGCGGCCATGTCGCCCGAAAGCGTGCGTGCCGCCTTCGCTTCCATCGCCTGATAGCTCGAAAGGACGCGGCGGCCCAACGGCGTCACGCGAGCCCCGCCGCCCCGGCGGCCGCCCGTTTCGCTGACGACGAGCGGGCCGCGGAACGACGCATTCATTTCCGCAACGAGCAGCCAGGCGCGCCGGTAGCTCATGCCCATTTCGCGTGCCGCTGCGGAAATGGAGCCGGATTTTTCGATTTCGGCAATGAGGCGCGCCTTGCCGGGACCGAGCGCGATCGCCTCGCCCAGCAGGATGCGCAGGCGCGGCGTGCGCTCAGCCGCCATAGAGCTTGGCGGGGTCGACAAGCACCGGCCGGTCGACGATCAGCGCCCCTTCGCGCACGACGCGGAAGAAGCAGTCGCGCCGACCCGTGTGGCACGCGACGCCCGACTGGTCCACGCGAAGGAGCAGCGCATCGCCGTCGCAGTCGACCCGCATTTCGACGAGGCGCTGCGCCTGACCAGACGTTTCGCCCTTTCGCCAGAGCTTCATGCGCGAGCGCGACCAATAGCAGGCATTGCCGCTGCGCAACGTCTCGACGACCGCGTCGCGGTTCATCCAGGCCACCATCAGGACCTCGCCGGTGTCGTGCTGCTGCGCGATCGCCACGACGAGCCCGTTGGCGTCGAACGCGATCTCCGCCAGCAGGCTTTCATAGTCCGACACGCGATCAGCCCTTCGAGCCCGGATGCCGGCGGAGGCGTCCGAAGCCTTCTTCGAGATCGGCGATCAGGTCGGCGGGGTCCTCGAGGCCGGCATGCACGCGCACGACCGTACCTTTCTCGGTCCACGGAACGGCCGTCCGCAAAGCCCGTACGTCGGACGGGACCATCAGGCTTTCGAAGCCGCCCCACGAGAACCCCATCCCGAACAGAGCCATCTCGTCCACCATCGCGGCCAGCGCCTCGCGCGCCAGCGGCTTCAGGACGAAGCTGAAAAGGCCCGATGCGCCCGAATAGTCGCGCTTCCAGATAGCATGGCCGGGATCGTCGGGTAGGGCAGGGTGCAGGACGCGGTCCACTTCCGGCTGCTTGCGAAGCCAGTTCGCAAGCGTGAGCCCGGTTTCGAAGTGCCGCGGCATGCGAACGCCCAGAGTCCGAAGCCCGCGCATTGCAAGGTACTGGTCGTCCGGTCCGGTCGACGCGCCGAGGTCGTCGACGGTCGGCCGCACGCGCTTGTAGACGGCTTCGTCGCGCACGGTGACGAGGCCCATCATGATGTCGGAATGGCCGCCGATGTATTTCGTGCCGGCCATGATCGAGACGTCGA
>JAYRKO010000033.1:0-11592 GCA_041905745.1 Tagaea sp.
ACGACGACGCCGGAATTCGGGTCGCCCTCCGCCGTCAGGCAGTAGGCGCCGTCGGCGAGCCGCACGAAGGTCTCCTTCTTTTCCTCGAGGTCGGCGGTCGATGCGAAGGCCCGGGCCATGTTGCGCTCCCTAGATTCCCAGATAGGCGGCCTTCACGCGCTCGTCGGCGAGCAACGCGGGGCCGCTGTCCTGCATGGTGATGCGGCCCGTCTCGATGACGTAGCCGCGATCGGCGATTGCCAAGGCCGCCGCCGCGTTCTGTTCGACGAGGAAGATCGTCACGCCCTGCGCCTTGAGGCGCTTCACGGTCGCGAAGATCTCCTGCACCAGAAGCGGGGCAAGGCCCATCGAGGGCTCGTCGAGCAGCAGCAGGCGCGGACGCGCCATCAGTGCACGCGCGATCGCCAGCATCTGCTGCTGGCCGCCCGACAACGTGCCGGCCGCCTGCCCGCGCCGCTCGGCAAGGATGGGGAACATCGCGTAGGCACGCTCGATGCCCTCGGCGATCTCGGCCTTCGTGCGCGTGTGGCCGCCGAGGAGGAGATTGTCCGCCACGCTCATCGGCCCGAAGACCTGCCGGCCCTCCGGCACCTGCGCGATGCCGAGCTTCACGCGGCGCGCGGCGGGCATGCGCGCGATGTCCTGGCCGGCGAACCGGATGCGGCCGGCGGCCGCCGGCTGCACGCCCGAGATCGTGCGCAGCAGCGTCGTCTTGCCGGCCCCGTTGCCGCCGACCAGCGCCAGCAACTCGCCTTCCGCGACCGCGAGATCGACGCCCTTCAGCGCCTCGATCCGGCCGTAGCGCGTGACGAGGCCGTGCACCTCCAGCAGCATGTCGGGCGGGCCGGCCTTCATACCCCGCGCCCTCCCGTCGCCGCCGCCTCGCCCAGATAGGCCTTGATGACGTCGGGGTTCGCGCGCACTTCGGCGGCCGTGCCCTCGGCGAGCTTGCGGCCGTAATCGAGCACGAGGATGTGGTCGGAGACGTTCATCACCAGCTTCATGTCGTGCTCGACCAGCACGACCGTCACGCCGGACGCCGCGATGCGCCGGATCAGCCGGTCGATCTCGTGCGTCTCGGCGGGGTTGAGGCCGGCAGCCGGCTCGTCGAGCAGCAGCAGCTTCGGCTCGGCCGCCAGCGCGCGGGCGATTTCGAGACGCTTGAGCGCGCCGTAGGGCATCGCGTCGGCGTCGGCCTTGCGCCAGTCGGCGAGGCCGACATGCTCGAGCAGTTCCTCCGCCCGCTTTCGCGCGGCGGCCGTCTCGCGGCCGATCTTCGGCAGGCCGAGGAGCGAGGCGACGAGCCCCGTCGCGACGTGCAGGTGCCGGCCCACCATGACGTTCTCGACCGCCGTCATGTTGAAGAAGATCTGCAGGTTCTGGAACGTGCGCTGCACGCCCAGTGCGGCGCGCGCGGCGGTGGGCAGCTCGCTCACGTCGGTATCGCCCACGAAGATGCGCCCCGACGTAGGCGCGTAGACGCCGGTGACGAGGTTGAACAGCGTCGTCTTGCCGGCGCCGTTGGGTCCGATCAGCGAATGGATCGTGCCGGGTTCGACCGCGAAGGACACGTCCGACACGGCCTTCACGCCGCCGAAGCTCCGCGACAGGTTTTCGACGCGCAGCAGGCTCATTTGCCGAACCTCCGCCGCACGAGATCGGCAAGGCTCGGCACGAGACCGCGCGGCAGGAAGATCATCGTCGCCATCAGCACGGCGCCGAAGACGAGGTGCTTGTAATCCTGGAAGTCCGCGACGAGCTGCGGAAGCATCGTCAGCAGGGCCGCCCCCACGACCGCGCCGAAATTCGACGCCATGCCGCCCAGCACCACCATCGTCACGAATTCGATCGAGCGCAGGAAGCCCGCCTCGGCCGGCGTGATGAAGCGTTCCACGTGCGCGAACAGCGAACCGGCGAGCGAGGCGAACACCGCCGACACGACGAATGCCATCGCCTTGTAGCGCGCCGTGTCGATGCCCAGCGTCGCCGCGGCCACTTCCGAGCCGTTGAGCGCGCGCAGCGCACGTCCCACGCCCGAGCCGATGAGGTTCTGCGCCAGCGCCACCGCGAGCACGAGCACGCCGCCCGCGGCCCAGTACCAGTCCTCGATGCGCGTGAGCCGCCATTCGCCCACGGCAAGGGCCGGCACGCGCACGCCGTCGGGCCCGCCGGTCAGCCAGATCTCGCGGTTGATGACGATGAAGATGATGATGCCGAGACCGAGCGTGGCCATCGCGAGGTAGTGGCCCTTGAGCCGCAGGATCGGCCGCGCGACCGCAAACGCGAGCAACCCCGTGCCCGCCGCGCCGAGCGCCATCGCGAGGAAGGCGTTCACCTCGAAGCGCCGCGTGAGGATCGCCGAGGCGTAGGCGCCCAGCGCGAAGAAGCCGGCATGCCCGAGACTGATCTGCCCGGCGTAGCCCACGAGCAGGTTCAGGCCCACGCACACGATGGCGTTGAGCCACACCTTGGTCGCGACGTCGAAATAGAAGCGGTTGGGCAGGACGAGCGGCAGCAACGCCACGAACAGCGCCAGCAGCAGGACGCCCGCATGCCGCTTCGCGAAGGCCGCCATCGTCAGACGCGCTCCGTGCCCGCGCGGCCGAACAGGCCCTGCGGGCGCACGAACAGCACGGCAAGGATGATCGCGAAGGCGACGGCGTCCTGATAGCCGGACGAGAGATAGCCGCCGGTCATCGCCTCGGCCATGCCCAGCGCAAGTCCGCCCGCGACGGCGCCATAAGGGCTGCCCAGCCCGCCGAGGATCGCGGCACAGAAGCCCTTGAGACCCAGCATGATGCCGATGTCGTAGCGCGTCAGCGTGATGGGGGCGGTCAGGATGCCCGCAAGCGCGCCCAGTGCCGCCGCCAGCGCGAAGCTCGCCAGCAGCACGTGGCGTACCTCGATGCCCACGAGCTGGGCCGCAAGGCGGTTGTGCGAGGTCGCCAGCATCGCCTTGCCCGCGCGCGTCGAGCCGAAGAACCAGTGCAGGCCAGCCATGATCGCCACGAGCGCGCCCACGACCCACAGGCTCTGCGGCTGCAAGGTCGCGCCGGCGATCTTGATCGGGTCGTCGCCGGAGAACGACGCCAACGCGTAGTCGCGCTTGCCGATCAATACTTCGACCGCGCCGCGCAGGAAGATCGACGCGCCGATCGTGATGATGATGATCGCCACGACCGAGGCGCCGCGCGCCGGCTCGATCGCGAATTTCTCCAGCGCCATGCCGACGAGGGCGGCGAGCGCCACCGCGATGGGGATCGCGGCGGCAAGCGGCAGGCCCAGCTTGGTCGTGACGACGACGGCCGCCATGCCGCCCAGCATCACGAACTCGCCTTGCGCGAAATTGATGACGTGGCTTGCGTTGTAGACGATCGCGAACCCGATCCCGACGATCGCGTAGATCGATCCGCGCGTGAGGCCGGAGAACAGGAACTGCAGGAATTCGTCCAAACGCGACCCCCGAAAATGCACCGCCCGCCCCGAGCGTCCCGGGGCGGGCGGCCCGTCGTCGATTCCGGCCCTAGTAGAGCAGCTTCCAGGTGCCGTTGCGAACCTCGACCATCTTGAACGAGCGGATGTCGAGGCCCATGTGGTCGCCCGGCGACATGTTGAAGATGCCGTCCGCGCCGATGAAGTTCTTGGTGAGCTCGATCTGGTCGCGGACCTTGGCCTTGTCCATCGAGCCCGCGCGCTTGATCGCCTCGATCGTCATCATGAACGCGTCGTAGGCGTGACCGCCGAAGCCGGAGACGGCTTCGTTGTTGTTGGCCGCCTTGTAGGCGGCCGTGTACTCCATCGTGACCTTCTTCTGCGGGTCGCTGTCGGCGAGCTGCGGGCCGACGAGCAGGGCCGCCACCGGCATGCGCATGCCTTCGGCCGCACCCTGGCTCTGGTCGATGAACTGCTGCGAGGCGACGCCGTGGTTGAAGTAGAAGCGCACGTTCTGCATGCCGAGCTGGCGGTAGTTGCGCGCGGTGACGACCGTGGGCGCGCCGAAGCCGCAGCCGATGATCGCCTGCACGCCCGCGGTGTTGCGGATGCGGGTGAGCTGCGGGGTCATGTCGGTGTCGGTCGCGGCGTAGGTCTCGTCGGCGACGACCTGGATGTTGTAGCGGGGTGCAAGCGACTTCGCTTCCGCCCGGCACGACTGGTCGAAGCCGCCCGATCCCGCGAGGACCGCGGCCTTGGTCATGTTGTCGCGGCGCATGTCGTCGTACATCTTCTCGACCGCCATGCGGTCGGAGTGCGGCGTCTTGAAGACCCAGCGCTTGACCGGCTCGACGATCGGGTTGGCGCCCGCGAGGCTGACGAGCGGGATCTTCGCTTCCTCGACGAGTTCGATCATCGCCATCGTCTCGCCGGTCGTCGACGCGCCGATGATGAAATCGACCTTGTCGTCTTCGATGAGGCGGCGCGTGAAGGTCACGGCCTGCCGGGGGTCGCCCGCGCTGTCGTAGAGCTTGAGTTCGAGCTGGCGGCCCACGACGCCGCCCGCCTTGTTCACCCGGTCGACGTAGAGCCGCAGCGTCTTGGCCGCCGGATCGCCGAGGAACGAGGCGCCGCCGGTGACGGCGAGCACCGCGCCGACCTTGATGGGCGGCTGCTGCGCGTTGGCCCCGGCAAAGCCGAAAGCGGCAAGGGCGAGGGCCGCAGTCGCGCCCAGAACGGCGCGTCGCGTGAATTGGGTCATGGTCGCATGTCTCCCCGTATGTCGATGTCGTTCGTCGGGCCGCTTGGCGGGCCCCGTGGGACAATCTCTGCATATCCCGCCGGGGCCTGTCAAAGTTCGCCCGGCTCGCCTATCATTTGTGGGCCATGCGTCTCCACAATCTCGCCGCCGCCGTCCTCGCCACCCTGCTCGCCGCCGCCCCAGCGCCCGCCGGCGCGCAGGCGCTGGAAAGCCTCGAACGCGAGATCGTCGGCCTGTTCGAGCGCGCCGCGCCCTCGGTCGTGTCGATCGCACTGCGCCGCGACGCGCCCGGAGCGGCGACGAGCGAAAGGCCGCGCGCGGGCGATGCGGCGGGCTCGGGCATCGTGTGGGATACGGCCGGCCACATCGTCACCAACGCCCACGTGCTGGAGAGCATGGCCGAGGGCCGGGTCCTGACCGTTTCCTTCGACGGCACGCGCCGCCTGCCCGCGCGCGTCGTGGGCATGGCGCCCGAGGCCGATCTCGCCGTGATCCGGCTGGAGACGACCGACCGGCCGCTCGTGCCCGTCGCGCGCGGCACGTCGGCCGATCTCAGGGTCGGGCAGCTCGTCTTCGCCATCGGCAATCCGTTCGGGCTCGACCGGTCGCTGTCGCAGGGCATCATCTCGGCGCTCGACCGGAAGCTGCCCACCGTCGCGGGGCGCGAGGTGGCCGGCGTCATCCAGACCGACGCGGCGATCAATCCCGGCAATTCCGGCGGCCCGCTCCTCGACGCGCGCGGCCGGCTCATCGGCGTCAACACCGCGATCCTGTCGCGCAGCGGCACCTCGGCCGGCATCGGTTTTTCGGTGCCCGTCGACACGGTCGCGCGCATCGTGCCCGCGCTCATCAAGGACGGGCGCGTGCCGCGCCCGGGCATCGGCGTCGTCATCGCGGGGGAGGACGAGGCCGAAAGGATGGGTGCCGACGGCGTCGTCGTGCTGCAGGTGGCGCCCAACACGCCCGCGGCGCGCGCCGGCCTGAAGCCGGTCGATCCTGACACGAAGAAGATCGGCGACGTGATCGCGGCAATCGACGGCATGCGCGTTCGCAACGTGCCCGATCTCGCCGTCGCGTTCGGGCGGGCGGGCGTGGGCAACCGCGCGACGCTGGAAGTGCTGCGCGAGGGCCAGAAGATGACGGTCGCGGTCGAGGTGATCGACCTCAACCCGCCGGGCCCGATCCTGCCCCGGCGCCAGCCCTAGCCGCGCCCGCGATAGCCCGGCACGCCCTGATCGGGCAGCCACACGCCGCGCGGCAGGTTTCCGGTCTGCCAGAAGACGTCGATGGGCATGCCGCCGCGCGGATACCAATAGGCGCCGATGCGCAGGAATTTCGGCGACAGCAGCTTCACGAGCTTCTTGGCGATGTCGATCGTGCACGCCTCGTGGAAGGCGCCGTGGTTGCGGAAGCTCTGCAGGTAGAGCTTCAACGCCTTCGATTCCACGAGGAAGCGGCGCGGCACGTAATCGATGACGAGATGCGCGAAATCCGGCTGGCCGGTGATCGGGCAGATCGACGTGAATTCGGGTGCCGCGAAGCGCACGACATAGTCGGTGCCCGCGTGCGGATTGGGCACGCGTTCGAGCACGGCCTTTTCGGGTGCGTCGGGAATGCGCGATTCGCGGCCGAGCTGCTTCAGCCCCGCATAGATGTTCCTAGGCATCGTCGCCTCCTTCCGGCGAAAGGCCCTGCCGGCGCTCGAACTCGGCGCGGAAGGCGTCGAGGCGCCCCTCCACGATCGCCGCGCGAAGCGCCCGCATCAGGTCCTGGTAGTGCGCGAGATTGTGCCATGTCAGCAGCATCGGCCCGAGGATCTCCTGCGAGCGGATGAGGTGGTGGATATAGGCGCGGCTGTAGTTCCGGCAGGCCGGGCAGCCGCATTCGGGATCGATTGGCGACGGGTCGTCGGCGTGGCGGGCATTGCGCAAGTTGAGCGTGCCCGTGCAGGTGAAGGCCTGCCCCGTGCGGCCCGAGCGCGTGGGCATCACGCAGTCGAACATGTCCACGCCCAGCGCCACCGCGGCCACGATGTCCTGCGGCTTGCCCACGCCCATCATGTAGCGCGGCCGGTCGGCCGGCAGATGCGGCTCGACGTCGGCCAACGTCTTCTCGCGTTCCTCCTTGGGCTCGCCCACCGCAAGCCCGCCGATGGCGTAGCCGTGGAAGCCGATGCCGGCGAGCGCCTTCGCACTTTCCTCGCGCAGGTCGGTGAACGTCGAGCCCTGCACGATCCCGAAGATCGCGTAGCCCGGCCGTTCGACGAACGCCTCGCGGCTGCGCTTGGCCCAGCGCATGGAAAGACGCATCGATTTCGCGGCCTCGTCGTGCGTGGCGGGCCACGGCGTGCATTCGTCGAACGCCATCGTGATGTCTGCGTCGAGCAGGCGCTGGATCTCGATCGAACGCTCGGGCGACAGCGCATGCTTGGACCCGTCCAGATGCGACTGGAACGTGACGCCGTTCTCGTCGAGCTTGCGCAGCTTCGACAGCGAGAACACCTGGAAGCCGCCGGAATCCGTCAGGATCGGCTTGGGCCAGTTCATCAGCGGGTGCAGGCCGCCCAGTTTCGCCACGCGCTCGGCGCCCGGGCGCAGCATCAGGTGGTAGGTGTTGCACAGCAGGATTTCGGCCCCCGTCGCCGCGACCGATTCCGGCTGCATGGCCTTGACCGTCGCGGCCGTGCCCACGGGCATGAAGGCCGGCGTTTCGATCGTGCCGCGCCCGGTCGTCACGCGGCCGCGCCGCGCACGCCCGTCGCGCGCCAGAAGGGTGAAGCCAAAGCCGCTCATGCCGGCCGCTCGATCAGGCTCGCGTCGCCGTAGCTGAAGAAGCGGTAGCCCTTCGCGATCGCGTGCGCGTAGGCCGCCTTCATGCGCGCGGTGCCCGCGAAGGCGCACACGAGCATGAACAGCGTCGATTTCGGCAGATGGAAATTCGTCATCAACGCGTCGACCGCGCGGAAACGGTAGCCCGGCAGGCAGAACAGCCGCGTCTCGTCCGCCCACGCGCGCACGCGGCCCGTTTCGGCCGCGACCGTCTCCAGCACGCGCAATGCCGTGGTGCCCACGGCGACCACGCGGCGCCCCTCGGCCTTCGCGGCGTTGACGCGCGCGGCCGTGGCTTCGGAAATCTCGCCCCATTCGGCGTGCATGACGTGCTCTTCGACGTTCTCGGTCTTGACGGGCAGGAACGTGCCCGCGCCGATGTGCAAGGTCAACGCCGCACGTTCGATGCCGGCACCGTCCAGTGCGGCGACCAGCGCGTCGGAAAAATGCAGGCCCGCGGTCGACGCCGCGACGGCCCCCTGCCGTGCGGCCCAGACGGTCTGGTAGCGCGTCTCGTCGGCCGCATCGGGTGCGGCCCGCTTGATATAGGGCGGCAGCGGCATGGCGCCGTGCCGGTCGACGGCCGCGAACAGCGCCGGCCCGGCGGCCGAAAAGCGCAGCACCACGTCCCCGCCCTCGCCCTTCTCGACTAGGTCGGCCGCGAAATCCGGTGCGAATTCGATCCGATCGCCGGTCTTGAGGCGCTTGGATCCCTTCGCGAAGGCGCGCCACGTGTCGTCGTCTTCGCGTTTGTGGAGCGTCAGTTCCACCTTCGCGGCCCCGCGCATGCCCGTCAGCCGCGCCTTCAGCACGCGCGTGTCGTTGTAGACGAGGAGATCGCCCCGGCGCAGCAGACCCGGCAGGTCGCGCACGTGCCGGTCGGCAAGCGCCTCGCCCACATGCAGCAGGCGCGCGCCGTCGCGGGGCTCGACCGGGGCCTGCGCGATCAGGTTTTCCGGCAAGTCGAAGTCGAACTCGGACAGTTTCAAGAAGGGGGGCTCCACTCCGCGGCGACGGCGGCGTCGGTCTCGCAGGTCCCGCGCGCGCGCGCAAGGGCCGCGAATTCGCCCGCCGGCAGCAGCCGCGACAGCGCCCACACCGCCATCGCACGCACCAGCGGCGAGGCGTCGTCGGCGAGCGTCCGCGCGACCGCCGCCAGTTCCGGCGCGCCGGAATTGCCGACCGCGACCAGCACATTGCGCACGAAGCGGTCGCGCCCGATGCGCTTGACGGGCGAACCCGAAAAGCGCGCCCGGAACGCCGCATCGTCGAGAACGGCCAGCTCGGCCAGTGCGGGCGCCGTCAGGTCGGCGCGCGGGGCGAAGTCGGCCTCGCGCGTGGCTTGTGCGAACTTGTTCCACGGGCAGGCCGCAAGGCAGTCGTCGCAGCCGTAGATGCGGTTGCCCATGGCCGCGCGGAATTCGGCCGGGATGTGCCCCTTGTGCTCGATCGTCAGGTACGAGATGCAGCGGCGCGCGTCGAGCCGGTAGGGGGCGGGAAACGCCGCCGTCGGGCACGCGTCGAGGCACGCGCGGCACGCCCCGCAATGGTCGCTTTCGGCCGCATCGGCGGCCAGGTCGAGCGTGGTGAAGACCGCACCCAGGAACAGCCACGAGCCGAATTCGCGCGAGACGAGGTTCGTGTGCTTGCCCTGCCAGCCGAGGCCGGCGGCCTGCGCCAGCGGCTTTTCCATGACGGGTGCCGTGTCGACGAAGACCTTGCAGTCGCCGCCGAGGCTTTCGCACATCCAGCGGCCCAGCGCCTTCAGCCGCTTCTTGATCGTGTCGTGGTAGTCGCGGTTGCGCGCATAGACCGAAATGTTCGCATCCTTCGTGTGGCCGAGGGCGGCGCGCGGATCGTCCGCGGGCCCGTAATTGACGGCGAGCACGACGACGCTGCGCGCATCCGGCCACAGCACTTTCGGGTCGGCCCGCCGGTCGGCATTGGCGGCCATCCAGCCCATGTCGCCCTGCATGCCGGCCGCAAGAAACGCGGCAAGCCCCGCCTTCGCGGCGTCCGAGGAGGCCGCGGGTGCAAATCCCACGGCATCGAATCCAAGCGAAAGGGCGCGGTCGCGGATCGAGGCAGTATGCGGTCTTGCGTCGGGCGGCATAACGGTGGGATTCTTGCACAAATTCGTGTTCGCGGCAGCGGAGCCGAACGCTTGGGCGACAAAATCCGAATCCTCTTGGGCGACAGACCGGTCGAGATCGACGACGTCGAACCGACGACGACCGTGCTGGAATGGCTGCGCGGGTCGTGCGGACGCACCGGCACCAAGGAAGGCTGCGCGGAGGGCGACTGCGGTGCCTGCACGGTCGTGCTCGGCGAACCCGACGGTCGGGGCGGCATCGCCTATCGCACGGTCAATTCCTGTATCCAGTTCGTGCCCGCGCTCGACGGCGCGCAGCTGCTGACGGTCGAGGACCTGAAGCGCGGCGAAACCCTCCACCCCGTCCAGCAGGCATTGGTCGACGCGCACGCCTCGCAGTGCGGCTTCTGCACGCCGGGCTTCGCGATGACGCTCTTCCATCTCTACAGCACGTGGAACGGGCCGCAGCCGCCGGCGCGCGAAACCCTCGACCGGGCACTCGCCGGCAACCTGTGCCGCTGCACCGGCTATCGGCCGATCCTCGACGCGGCCGTGCGGATGTTCGAAACGCCGCGGCCCGACGGGGCCGATGCGAAGAATGCAGCGGCATTGGCGGCCCTGAAGCGCACGCGCGGGCTTGCCTATCGCGACGCGTTCTTCGCACCGCGCAGCCTTGCCGAACTTGCGGGCGTGCTGCAGGCGCATCCCGACGCGCGCATCCTGTCGGGCGGGACCGATCTGGGCCTCGAAGTCACCAAGGCGCATCGCACGATCCCGAAGCTCGTGCATCTGGGCCACGTCGCGGAATTGCGCGCGATCGCGCGCACGGGCACGCATCTCGAAATCGGCGCGGCCGCGACATGGGCCGAAGCGGCCCCCGCACTGGTGGATGTCTGGCCCGCGCTGGACGAACTGTTCGCGCGCTTCGCCGGCCCGCCGGTGCGAAACGCGGGCACGATCGGCGGCAACGTCGCCAACGCCTCGCCAATCGGGGATTCCCCGCCCGTCCTGCTGGCGCTGGATGCCGAGATCGAACTGTTCGGCGCCGCCGGCATGCGCCGGCTGAAGCTCGCTGATTTCTTCCTCGACTATCGCAAGACTGCACTGGGTACGGGCGAGATCGTCTCGAAGCTGCGCGTGCCGCTGCCCGCGAAAAGCCAGACGCTTGGGGCTTACAAGGTCTCCAAGCGGCACGACGACGACATTTCCGCCGTGTGTGCCGTGTTCGCGCTGACGCTGGCCGAAGGGCGCATCGTCGCCGCGCGTGCGGCGTTCGGCGGCATGGCCGCGATCCCCAAGCGTGCGGCCGCGTGCGAGGCCGCCCTCGAAGGCAAGGCGTGGACGATGGCGACCGCTGAGGCGGCGGCTGCCGCCCTTGCCGGCGACTTCGCGCCCATCGGCGACATGCGCGCCTCGGCCGCCTATCGCGCGAAGGTCGCGGCGAATCTCGTGCTGCGCTTCTGGCACGAAACGGCCGGCACGGCAGCCACGCGGGCGGTGCGCTATGGATGACGCACGCACGCAAGGCGCGTCGAGCGTCGGCCGGTCGCTCGCGCACGACAGCGCCGAACTGCACGTCGCGGGTGCCGCCCGCTACATCGACGACATGCCCGTGCCGGAAGGCACGCTCGCCGCATGGTGCGTGCTGAGCCCCAGGGCACACGCGCGCATCGTGTCGGTCGACCTGTCGGAGGCACGCGCCGCACCGGGCGTGGCCGCCGTCGTCGCGGCGGCCGACGTGCCCGGGCGCAACGACGTGGGCCCCATCTTCAAGGGCGAGCCGTTCCTTGCCGACGGCGTCGTCGAATATATCGGCCAACCCGTCGTCGCAATCGCGGCCACGAGCCTTGCCGCCGCCCGCGCGGCCGGCAAGCGCGTGAAGATCGTCTACGAGGACCTGCCCGCGATCCTGACGATCGAGGACGCTCTGGCGAAGGGCTCCTTCGTCGCGAAGTCGTACACCATGCAGCGCGGCGACG
>JAYRKO010000034.1:0-11543 GCA_041905745.1 Tagaea sp.
TTCATGCTGGTCGAGACCTTCACCGTTCTCGAAAACGTGCTGCTGGGCGCCGAAGGCGGCGCGCTCCTCGCGCGCGGCGAAGCGGCGGCGCGCGCGGGCCTGACGAAGCTGATGGCCGAATACGCGCTCGACGTCGATCTCGACGCGCGGGTGGCCGATCTCGACGTCGGCGCGCAGCAGCGCGTCGAGATCCTGAAGGCCCTTTGGCGGGGTGCCCGCATCCTCATCCTCGACGAGCCCACCGCCGTGCTGACGCCGCAGGAGACCGAACGGCTGTTCGCGCTTCTGGCCAAATGGCGCGATCAGGGCCGCACCGTCCTGCTGATCACCCACAAGCTCAAGGAAATCCTCGCGATCACCGACCGCGTCACCGTGATGCGCCAGGGTGCGGTCGTGGCGACGCTGGAGACGGCGCGCACCTCGCAAGGCGAACTGGCCGAGCGGATGGTGGGCCGGCGCGTCCACCTGACGGTCGACAAGCGCGCCGCCGCGCCCGGCGCGGAAGTGCTGCGCGCGCAGGACCTGCGCCACGCCGACGCGCGCGGCGTGGAACGCCTGCGCGGCGTTTCCTTCGCGGTGCGCACGGGCGAGATCGTCGGCATCGCAGGCGTGGCCGGCAACGGACAGAGCGAACTGATCGAGACGCTCGCCGGCCTCAAGCCGCTTTCGGGCGGGCGCGTCTTCTACAAGGGTGCCCCGCTCGATCCGCCGGGCAGCGCCGACGCGTGCCGCGCGGCACGCGCGCACCGCATCGCCCACGTGCCCGAAGACCGGCTGCGCATGGGTCTCGTCGCGTCCTTCGCGGCGCGCGAAAGCGCGATCCTGGGCTATCACGACGATGCCGAACTGGGCCGCGGCCCCTTCCTGTCGCCCGACGCGACGCGCACGCGCGCACACCGGCTGATGGAGGCGTTCGACGTGCGTCCGCGCCTGCCCGAGCTGCGTTCGGCGAATTTCAGCGGCGGCAACCAGCAGAAGATCGTGCTGGGCCGCGAGATCGACCGCGATCCCGACCTGCTGATCGTCGGCCAGCCCACGCGCGGAGTCGATATCGGCGCGATCGAGTTCATCCATCGCCGGCTGGTCGAACTGCGCGACGCCGGCAAGGCGATCCTGCTGGTGAGCTGCGAACTGGACGAGATCCTGGCGCTGGCCGACCGCATCCTCGTGATGTTCGACGGCCGCATCGCGGGCGAAATGCCGCGCGCGACGGCCGACGAATGCGGCATCGGCCTGTTGATGGCCGGCGTTTCGGCGGCCGCATGAAGGGCGGCGAGCTTCCGCGCTGGGTCGATCTGGGCCTGCTGCCGCTGGCGAACCTGCTTGCGGCACTGCTGCTCTCCTCGCTCGTCGTCCTGGCGATCGGCGTCGACCCGCGCCACGCGCTCGCCATCCTCGTCCACGGCGCGATCGGCTATCCCGAGGCGTGGGGCTACACGATCTATTACGCCACGAATTTCGTCTTTACCGGCCTTGCGGTCGCCGTCGCGTTCCACGCGGGGCTCTTCAACATCGGCGGCGAAGGACAGGCCTACGTCGCAGGCCTGGGGGCGACGCTCGTCTGTCTCGGTCTCGAAGCATGGCCGGGGTTCCTCGTCGTGCCGCTGGCGATCCTCGCCTCGGCCGCCTTCGGCGCCGTCTGGGGTGCCGTTCCGGGCTGGCTGCAGGCGCGGCGCGGCAGCCATGTCGTCATCACGACGATCATGTTCAACTTCCTTGCCGCCGCCTTGATGACCTACCTGCTGTCGAACGTGCTGCTCGACCCGACCTACGGCTCGCCCGAGACGCGCCGGTTCGCGGCCCACGCCACGATGTGGACCTTCGCGGAGATCGCCGCACGCCTCGGTTTCGAGGCGCCGCGCTCGCCCCTCAACGCCGCGGCCCTGCTGGCCCTTGCGGCGGCCGCGGGCGTCTGGTTCTACGTGTGGCGCACGCGCGCGGGCTACGCGCTTCGCACCGTGGGCGCCAACGAACAGGCCGCGCGCTACGCCGGCATCGATCCGGCGCGCACGATCATCGTCGCGATGGCCGTATCGGGCGCGCTTGCCGGCCTGATGGCGGTCAACGAGGTGATGGGCTCGCAGCAGCGCATGGTCCTGGCGTTCACCGGCGGATACGGCTTCGTGGGCATCGCGGTGGCGCTGATGGGCCGCAACCACCCGGTCGGCATATGTCTTGCGGCCCTGCTGTTCGGCGCGCTCTATCAGGGCGGCAGCGATCTCGCCTTCGAAGTGAGCGCCATCAACCGCGACCTCGTGATCGTCATCCAGGGGCTCGTGATCCTGTTCTGCGGCGCGCTCGAGAACATGTTCCGTCCGGCGCTCGCGTCGACCTTCGCCCGGCGGCGGGAGGCGGCATGATCGAGGAGTTCCTCGCCCATGCGGTCTCGCTGCTCGCCTCGACGGTGCGCCTTGCCGTGCCGCTGGTGCTCGCGGCGCTCGCCGGCCTCTTCGCGGAGCGCTCGGGCGTCGTCGATATCGGTCTCGAAGGCAAGATGCTCGTCGGCGCCTTCGCTGCGGCGTGCCTTGCCCATCTGACCGGCTCGCCGTGGATCGGGCTGGCTGCGGCGATCGTCGTTTCGGTCGCGTTCGCGATGGTGCACGCCTATGCCTGCATCACCCAGCGCGGCAACCAGGTCGTCGCCGGCATGGCGATCAACGTGCTGGCGGCGGGCCTGACGGTCGTCCTCGCCTATGCGTGGTTCAACGAAGGCGGCAACAGCCCCGCCCTGCCGGACCCCGCCCGCTTCAAGGCGATCGAGCTTCCGTTTGCACGGGCACTTTCCGATATGCCGCTGATCGGCCGGATCTATTCCGGGCTCGTTTCCGGCCACAACGTGCTCGTCTACCTGACCGTGGCGTTGATCCCGGCGGTCACGTTCGTCGTGTTCCGCACGCGCTTCGGCCTGCGTCTGCGCGCGGTGGGCGAAAACCCGCACGCGGTCGATACGGCCGGCATTTCGGTCGCCGCCCTGCGCTATCGCGCCATGCTGGCGTGCGGCGTGCTGTGCGGCGTCGCGGGCGCCTATCTTTCGATCGCGCAGTCGGCGTCGTTCCAGCGCGAGATGACGGCGGGACGCGGTTTCCTTGCACTCGCAGCACTCATCTTCGGCAAATGGCTGCCGGTGCCCACGGTGCTGGCATGCCTGCTTTTCGCGTTCGCCGATGCCGCCCAAGGTCGCCTGCAGGGCGTGGCGCTGCCGGGGATCGGCGAAGTCCCGGTTCAGGCGATCCAGGCTTTGCCCTATCTTCTGACGGTGCTGCTGCTCGCCGGATTCGTCGGCCGGGCCGTGGCGCCGAAGGCAAGCGGCCTTCCGTACACGAAGGAGAAGTGACGTGGCGAGCCCGCACGAGGCGGCTGCATTCCTGAAGGCGAAGCTGGGCGCGCGCGCGCCGAAGGTCGGGCTCGTGCTGGGCTCCGGGCTCGGGCCGCTGGCCGATCTCGTCGCCGAGCCCGTCGCGGTCCCCTATTCCGATATCCCCGGCTTCCGCCCGTCGGGCGTGGCGGGCCACGCAGGCCGGCTGGTCGCGGGCAGGCTGGCGGGCGTGCCGGTCGCATGCCTGCAGGGCCGCGTCCATGTCTACGAAGGTGCGAGCCCCGAGGAAATCCGCCAGCCCGTGCGCACGCTGAAGGCGTTGGGCTGCGACCGGCTGGTGCTGACCAACGCCGCCGGCAGCCTCGATCCCGCCAACGACGAGGGAACACTCGTCGCGATCAGCGACCACATCAACTGGGCGGGTGTCAGTCCGCTGGCGGGCGCCAACGACGAAACCTGGGGGCCTCGCTTCTTCCCCATGACCGATGCATACGACCCGGCGATGCGCGCCGCACTTGCGCGGGCCGCCGCGCAAAACGGCGTGCGGCTGCCCGAAGGCGTCTATGCGTGGTATCTTGGCCCCAATTTCGAAACGCCGGCGGAGATCCGCGCGCTGCGCACGCTCGGCGCCGATCTTGTCGGCATGTCGACGGTGCCCGAGGTGCTGGTCGCACGCCATTGCGGACTGCGCGTGGCCGCGATCAGCGCGGTGACGAACCTCGCGGCCGGCATGCGCGAAGGCCAGCACCTGTCGCACGATCATACGCAGACGGTCGCCGCGCGCATCGGCAAGGCGATGTCGGCCCTGCTCGTCGCCGCCCTGCCGGGGATTGCCGCCGCATGACCGATATCGACGTCGCCCGCCGTGCACTGCCGCTCGTCGACCTGACGAACCTCAACGATGCCGACGACGAGGCGTCGACCGCAGCGCTTTGCGCGCGCGCGATCACGCCGCGCGGACCTGTCGCGGCCGTCTGCCTTTGGCCCCGTTTCGTACGGCAGGCGAAGAAGGCGCTTGCCGATACCAAGGTGCGGATCGCGACCGTCGTCAATTTCCCGACCGGCAGCGAACCGCGCCCCGAAGTCCTTGCCGCCGTGCGCCGGGCGCTCGGCGACGGCGCCGACGAGATCGACATCGTCTTTCCCTATGTCGAATGGCTGCGCGGCGAGAAGGTGAAGGCCGCGACCATGGTAGCGGCGACCAAGGCGATCTGCGGGCCGCGGATCCCGGTCAAGGTCATCCTCGAGAGCGGCCACTTCACGGACATGGCGAAGCTTGCGGGTGCGTGCGCCGAGGTGATCGACGCAGGTGCCGACATGCTGAAGACGTCGACCGGCAAGATCGCGACCGGTGCCACACCCGAGGCCGCGCGCGTGCTGCTCGAGGCGTCCCGCAAGGCGAACCGCGAGGTGGGCGTGAAGATTTCAGGCGGCGTGCGGACTGTCGCCGATGCGCGCACCTATCTGTCGCTCGCCGACAGCATCCGCGGCGCAAGTTGGGTGCGGCCGGAGACGTTCCGCTTCGGCGCCTCGGGTCTCCTCGACGCGCTGCTGGCCGCGTTGGGCGAAAAGCCCGCCGGCGACGCGCCCGCAAAAGGCTACTGAGCCGCCGCCATGCTGCCGCAGGAACTGATCCGCAAGAAGCGCGACGGCGGGCGCCTCGCCGATGACGAAATCGCGGCACTGGTCGCCGGTATAGCCGACGGACGCGGGCTGGCGGACGCGCAGGTGGGCGCGTTGGCGATGGCGCTGTTCCTCAACGGCCTCGACCGCGGCGAATGCGTGGCGCTGACGCGCGCGATGACGGCATCGGGCGACGTGCTGTCGTGGAAATCGGAAAACCTGCCGGGCCCCGTCGTCGACAAGCATTCGACCGGCGGCATCGGCGACAAGACGAGCCTGATGCTCGCCCCGTGGGTGGCCGCATGCGGCGGCTTCGTGCCGATGATCTC
This sequence comes from Tagaea sp., assembly GCA_041905745.1. Taxonomy (GTDB): domain Bacteria; phylum Pseudomonadota; class Alphaproteobacteria; order CACIAM-22H2; family CACIAM-22H2; genus Tagaea. The sequence continues at coordinate 5,269 of JAYRKO010000034.1, forward strand.
GGGCCGCGGGCTGGGCCACACGGGCGGCACGCTCGACAAGCTCGAAAGCATCCCCGGATACGACGCCAAGCCCGAGAATGCGCGCTTCCGGAAGACCGTGCGCGAAGCGGGCTGCGCGATCATCGGGCAGACCGCGAACCTCGCACCGGCCGACAAGCGGCTCTACGCGATCCGCGACGTGACGGCGACCGTGGAATCCATCGGCCTGATCACCGCGTCGATCCTGTCGAAGAAGCTTGCCGCCGGGCTCGACGCGTTGGTGATGGACGTGAAGTTCGGCTCGGGCGCCTTCATGGCGGAATTTCCGCGCGCGCGCGAACTGGCCCAGTCGATCGTCGCCGTCGCGGGTGGCGCCGGCCTGAAGACGCGTGCGCTGCTGACCGACATGGACAGCCCGCTGGGCACGTCCGCCGGCAACGCGCTGGAAGTGCGCGAGGCGGTCGCCTTCCTGACCGGCCGACGCGAACCGCGCCTTCTCGACTGCACGAAGGCCCTGGCCGTCGAAATGCTCGACCTTGCCGGCCTTGCACCGCGCGCGGCGGCGGCTGCAAATCTGGATGCCGCCCTTGCGTCGGGCGCCGCGACCGAGCGTTTCGCGCGCATGGTCGCATCCCTCGGCGGGCCCGCGGATTTCATCGAACGCATCGACGCCTACCTGCCGACAGCGCCGCTCGTGCGTACGATCGCGGCCCCTCGCGGCGGCTACGTGTCGGCAATCGAAACGCGCGCGGTCGGTCTTGCCGTTCTGGAACTCGGCGGCGGTCGTACGGACCCCACCGCCGCCATCGACCATTCGGTCGGCTTCGTCGAGCTTGCGCCGTTGGGCGCCGAGGTCGGCCCGAACCGGCCGCTGGCCGTCATGCATGCGCGCGACGAGGCCTCGGCCGCGCGGGCTGCGCGCACGCTGACGGCGGCGTATACTGTCGCGGACGCACGGCCGGTCGCATCGCCGGTCGTTCGCGAAACGCTGGGAGCCTGAAGATGGCCCGCGCCTTCGTCCTCGTGATGGATTCCTTCGGCATCGGCGCAGCACCCGACGCTGCGAAGTTCGGCGATGCGGGTGCCGACACCTGGGGCAGCATCCGGCGACTTGCCGCTCCGCACGTACCAAATCTTGCGAAGCTCGGCCTCAACGCCGCGCACGCGCTCGCCACCGGCGCGTCCTATGCGGGTCCTGCGCCCGAAGGCTGGTACGGCGCCGCGCGCGAACGTTCCCGCGGCAAGGACACGCCGTCCGGCCATTGGGAGATGGCGGGCGTGCCCGTATCCTTCGACTGGGGCTATTTCCCCGAGACGGTGCCGACCTTCCCCGCCGAGCTGACCGATGCGCTGATCGCGCAGGCGAAGCTCCCCGGGGTGATCGGCAACAAGCATGCGTCCGGCACCGTGATCCTCGACGAGTTGGGTGCCGAACACATCGCGACGGGCAAGCCCATCGTCTACACCTCCGCCGACAGCGTGTTCCAGATCGCGGCGCACGAGACGCATTTCGGCCTCGACCGGCTCCAGTCGGTCTGCCGCATCGCGTTCGATCTCGTGCAGCCCTACCGGATCGGCCGCGTCATCGCGCGACCTTTCATGGGCGAGAAGCCCGGCGAGTTCCGCCGGACCGGCAACCGCAAGGACTATGCGATTTCGCCGCCCGAACCCACGCTTCTCGAGAATCTGGTCGCGGCCGGACGCGAGACGATCGCCATCGGCAAGATCGGCGACATCTTCGCCCACAAGGGCACGAAGCGCGAAGTGAAGGCCGACGGCAACGAAGCGCTGATGGACCGCACCATTGAAGCACTGGCGAGCGCGCCGGACGGCAGCCTGACGATGACGAACTTCGTCGACTTCGACCAGCTCTACGGCCATCGCCGCGACGTCGACGGCTACGCGCGCGCGCTTGCGGCCTTCGACGCGCGCCTGCCCGCCGTGCGTGCCGCGATGAAGCCGGGCGACGTCGCCGTGCTGACCGCCGATCACGGCTGCGATCCGACATGGAAAGGCACCGACCACACGCGCGAGCATGTACCTGTGCTGTGGTTCGGCCCCGGCATCGGCGGGCGCGATCTCGGCATCCGGGCGAGTTTCGCCGATATCGGCCAATCGCTCGCCCGTCACCTCGGCCTGCCCGCGCTCAAACACGGGCAGAGTTTCGTCTAGGCGCTACTTCGCCTTGATCGCGTCGCGGATCTCGGCCAGCAGCACTTCGCTGCGCGGCGGGCCCGACGGAGCCTTTGGCGCCTCGGGCTTCTTCAGGCGGTTGACCTGCTTGACCAGCACGAACACGGCGAACGCCACGATCAGGAACTTGATGCAGGCGTTGATGAACAGGCCGTAGTTGAGCGTGGCCACGCCCGCCTTCTGCGCCGCATCGATGCTGGGGAACGGCCCCGCGGCGCTCGTCGAAAGCACGAGGAAGTAGTTCGAAAAATCCACGCCGCCGATCAGCACGCCCAGCGGCGGCATCAGCACGTCGTTGACCAGCGAAGAAACGATGGTCGTGAACGCGCCGCCGATGATCACGCCGACGGCGAGATCCACGACGTTGCCGCGCGACGCGAAGTCCTTGAATTCCTGAAGGATGCTCATGTGCCGATGTCCTTTCCGTCGGTGCGTTCGATCGCGATGACCGACGGGCGCGGCGGCATGTCCGGCCGGAAGTCGGGCCAACGCGAGGTCGGATTCTCGAATGTCGAACCGCGCGCCTCGCCGGGATGCTGGATGGCGAGAAACAGCGTCTTTCCGTCCGGCGTGAAGCAGGGCCCGCAGACCTCCGCTCCCGACGGCGCCCCGTAAAGACGCTTCGTCGTGGCGCGTCCCGGCCCTTCGGTATCGGCACCGAAGATGCCGTCCGCGCGCGGCGGCTTCGCCTGTGTGGGCATGCCGTCGGTCGCGATCCAGATGCGCCCCTTCGGGTCGAAGGCAACGTTGTCGGGTGCGGCGAGCCAGCCGTCGGCCGAAACGCCCGGGCCGTACTTGGCGCCGGAATTCGCGTCGGACGGATCGCCGCCCTGCACGAAAAGTTCCCAGCGGAACGTCTCGGCCGCGTGATCCGCTTTCGCGCCGCGCCCGCCCGGCGGGATCAGTTCGACGAGATGGCCCGTCGTGTTGCCTACGCGCGGATTGGCGGGATTGACGCGCGTGCGCGCGTCCGCCGCATCGGCCGCCGCCCGCCGCTCGTTGTAGGTGCAGCAGATGTACGTCCGGCCCGTGACGGGATTGGTTTCCACGTCCTCCGGCCGGTCCATCGGCGTCGCGCCGACGACGTCGGCCGCACGGCGTGCTTCGATCAGCACGTCAGCCTGGCTCGCGAACCCGTTGGCGGCAGTCAGCGGACCGACGCCGTGCACGAGCGGCAGCCAGCGCATCGTGCCGTCCGCCTCGAACTTCGCGACCGACAGCGTGCCTTCGTCGAGCAGGTCGCGGTTGGCGGCGCGGTTCTTCGGGTCGTACTTTTTCGCGGTGACGAAGCGGTAGACGTATTCGAAGCGTTCGTCGTCGCCGGTATAGACCGCCACGCGCCCGTCCGGACACACGACGCACGTCGCCCCTTCGTGCTTGATGCGACCCAGCGCCGTACGCTTGGCAGGCGTCGAATTCGGATCGTACGGATCGTATTCGCAGATCCAGCCGAACCGGTTGGGTTCGTTCCAGTTCTTCTCGACGTCGAAGCGCTCAACATGGACAGACCACGGCGCCCCCATATAGGGCTGTACGCCATAGCGCTTGTGGTTGGCCGCCTCCGGCGTCTTGCCGGCGTCGCCGCCGAAATAGCCGTTGAAGTTTTCCTCGCCCGTGAGAACCGTGCCCCACGGCGTGACGCCGCCCGCGCAGTTGTTGAGCGTACCGATGACGAGCGTGCCCGTCGGATCGGCCGCCGTGCGCAGGCGCGGATGGCCGGCGACGGGCCCCGCGACGCGGAAGCCCATGCCCGACATGCTGAAGCGCCGGTTGTAGCGACCCTTCACGACCTTCCAGTCGCCGTTCTCCTTGCGGATCTCGACCACCGACAGCCCGTGCGCCGCCATCTCGACCTCGGTCTGCGCCTTGGTCAGGTTGCCGCGCCCGGGCACGCCCGGGAACATCAGGTTGCTGTTGCAGTATTCGTGATTCGAGCACAGCAGGCCGTGCGTCGAATTCCGCGAACCCGCGGGCAGCGGCATGAAGGCGAGGAAGTCGTTGTTGTAGCCGAACTGGCGCTCCTGCGTGGCGCCGGTCTGCTTCAGCGGATCGAAGGCGGGTGCATCGGCAAAAAGCGGATCGCCCCAGCGCACGACGACGTGCCGGCGATAGCCCTCCGCGACGCGATCCTTGTCGTCGTAGGTCGAAGGCGCGTCCTTGAACGTCAGGCTCGAACCGGTGCGCGACTGGGCGAGCGCGGGTGCTGCGGCGAGCGCGCCGGCCGCAGCGGCGCCCATCAATGCCGCGCGGCGCGACAGGCGCACGGCCGCCACGGCGGAGAACGTCTCCGCCATCGGCCGCTCGATGCCGATATCCTCGGGTTCGAAATCGCTTCCGGCGTCGTGCATGGGTTTGCTCCTCCCCGTCTTTTCTATACCGGGGAGGTTACAGGCCCGCGACGGCCGGCGGAAGACGATCCTTCGCGTCAGCCCGGCCAGGGCAGCGAATAGGTCTTCACGTTCGTGAACGACTTCATCGCCTCGACCACGCCTTCCTTGTGGCCGTTGCCCGAATCCTTGATGCCGCCGAACGGCGACATCTCGATCCGGTAACCCGGCACTTCCCAGATATTGACCGTGCCGACGTTGAGTTCCTTGATGAAGCGGTTGATGTGGTCGAGACGCCACGTGCACACGCCCGACGACAGGCCGTAGCGCGTCGAGTTCGACACGCGGATCGCGTCGTCCACGTCCTTGACCCGCACGATCGGGATCACGGGGCCGAACGTCTCCTCGTGGACCAGTTCGCAGTCGAACGGCACGCGGTCGACGACCGTGGGCGGGTAGAGCGCGCCGCGGCGGTCGTTGCCGTGCAGCAGCTTGGCGCCCTTGCCGACCGCATCGATCACGCGCTTCTCGAAGGTCGCAGCCGCGCGTTCGTGGATGACCGTGCCGATATCCGTGTTCGGATCGAACGGGTCGCCGCACTTCAGTTTCTTCGCGTGGACGAGGATGCGCTCGACCAGCGCATCGGCCACGCTCTCGACCGCAAGGATGCGCTTCACGGCCGTGCAGCGCTGGCCGGAGTTCTTCGTGGCGCCCGCGACGGCCAGCTCGGCCGCCTTGTCGGGGTCGGCGTCGTCGAGCACGATCAGCGGATCGTTGCCGCCCAGTTCCAGAACCACGCGGCGATAGCCCGCCTTCTGCGCGATCATCTTGCCCACCGGCACCGAACCCGTGAACGTCACGAGATCGATGTTGGGGTCGGTGATCATCGCATCGCCCAGGTCGGCCGGCGTGCCCGTGACGACCGACAGCATCTCCGGCGGCAGGCCAGCCTCGTAGAGGATGTCGGCGAGTGCGAGCGCCGTCAGCGGCGTCAGTTCCGTCGGCTTCAGTACGATGCGGTTGTTGGTCGCGATGGCCGGCGCGATCTTGTGCGAGACCATGTTGAGCGGGTGGTTGAACGGCGTGATCGCCGAGATCGCGCCCTGCAGCGGCTCGCGCAGCGTGTGGATGCGACGCGCCTTGCCGTGCGGGGTGATGTCGCACGCGAAGGTGTCGGCGTCCTCGCGGATGGCAAGCTGGCCCGCTAGCGAATAGACGTCGTAGGCGCGGCCGACCTCGTAATAGCTGTCCTTCATCGACAGGCCGCTTTCGGCCGTGATGAGACGGGCCATCGGCTCCTTGCGGCTGGCGATCAGCTCGGCCGCGCGCATCAGGATCTTCTGGCGGTCGTAGCGCGTCAGCTTCGAGCGGTACGAAGCCGCGATGCGGAACGCCTCGGCGCACTGCGCGGCCGAAGCGCGTGCCGCCGTGCCAACGAGCGCGCCGTTGTAGGGGTGGAACACCTCGAACGAGCCGTTGTCGCCCGCGACCTTCTTGCCGGCGATGCGAAGCGTCTCGTGGCGGACCTCGATGGGGGAAATCGCGTTCATGCGGGCACCTCCGCCGCGACCCGGTTCAGCGCCAGGTCGAAGGCATCGAAATTGCGATGACGATGCGCGGCGTCGACGACGCAGCGCTTGTTGGAAATGAGCGGCACCTTCTGCTCCGACGCGCCGCCGTGCGAACGCAGCGGCTCCTTGAGGCCGGACAGATCGTGACGCGACACGCTCGTGCCGATCGTCTTGTGGCGCGTCGAGACGACGACGATCTCGCCCA
>JAYRKO010000035.1:0-11518 GCA_041905745.1 Tagaea sp.
GACATGGTCCGCATCTCGGATGCGCGCATGAGCGGAACGGCCTACGGCACCGTCGTCCTCCATTCGGCACCCGAAGCCGCCGCCGGCGGACCGCTGGCGCTCGTGCGCGACGGGGACATGATCGAACTGGATGTCGCAAAGCGACGCCTGCATCTGGACGTGCCGGCGAGCGAACTCGAAAAGCGGCGCGCGAAGTGGCGCCCGCCCGCACCGCCCGAAGGCGGCTACCAGCGTCTCTACGTCAACCACGTCATGCAGGCGGACAAGGGCTGCGATCTCGACTTCCTCGTCGGGAAGCGCGGCGCCGGAATCCCCCGCGAGTCGCACTGAGGAAAGAAATGCCCGAGCCATTCGCGATCTATCCCAGCCTGCGCGAGCGCGTCGTCTTCGTCACGGGCGGCGGCTCGGGCATCGGCGAAAGCGTCGTCGAGCATTTCTGCGCGCAGCGCGCGCGGGTCGCGTTCGTCGACATCGCGGCCGATGCGTCGAACGCGCTGGCCGCGCGCATCGAACGCGCCGGCTATCCCCGTCCCCGCTTCTTCGAGTGCGATCTGCGCGACATCGAACGCCTGCAGGGCATCGTTGACCAGGTCGGGCGCGAGATAGGACCGATCCGGGCCCTCGTGAACAACGCGGCAAACGACGACAGGCACAAGGTGGAAAGCGTCAGCGTCGGCTACTGGGACGACCGGATGGCGGTCAATCTCCGCCATCAGTTCTTCGCCGCGCAGGCCGCCATTCCGCAGATGATATCGGCCGGCGGCGGGTCGATCGTCAATTTCGGATCGGTCAGCTGGATGAACGGCGAAGGCGGCTATCCGGCCTACACGGCCGCGAAAGCCGCCGTCCACGGCCTGACGCGCGGTCTTGCGCGCGACTTCGGGCCCCAGCAGATCCGCGTCAACACCGTAGTGCCCGGCTGGGTGATGACCCGGCGCCAGATCGAGCTGTGGCTCGACGCCGACGGCGAGCGGCAGATCCGGGAAAACCAGTGCCTGAAGGAAAAGCTCTACCCGCCCGACATCGCGCGGATGGTCCTCTTCCTCGCAGCCGACGACAGCCGCATGTGTACCGCGCAGAATTTCGTCGTCGACGCCGGCTGGTCCTGACGTGCACGAACCGGTCTGCATCTGGTCCGCCGGCGCGCAGCTCGGCGAAGGTCCCCTCTGGGACGACCGCGCGAACGCCCTCTACTGGGTCGACATCAAGGCGCCCTGCGTCATGCGGTGGACGGACGGCGGCGAGCGTCGCGTGTGGAAGATGCCGGCCGAGATCGGCTGTCTGGCGCCCCGCGCCGCCGGCGGCATGATCGCGGCGCTGCGCACCGGCATCGCGTTCTGGGATCCCGATACGGACCGGTTCGACCCGATCTGCAATCCGGAGCAGGACCGCCCCGGCAATCGCTTCAACGACGGGAAATGCGACCCGTCCGGCGCTTTCTGGGCTGGCTCGATGGACGACGCGATCGCCGCGCCGACGGGCTGGCTCTACCGTCTCGACAAGGACAGACGCCTCGTCCGGACGGAGGGCGGCTATGTCGTGACGAACGGACCGGCCTTCTCGCCCGACGGACGACGCGCCTACCATACCGATACGATGGGGCGGACCGTCTATGCCTACGATCTTTCGGAAGGCGTCCTGTCGAACAAGCGCGCCTTCGTCCACTTCGCCGAGGCCGACGGCTATCCCGACGGGATGACGGTCGACGCCGAAGGATGCGTCTGGATCTGCCACTGGGGCGGCGGCCGCGTCTCGCGCCATCGTGCCGACGGTACACGGGAATTTTCGATCGCGATCCCGGCCACGCAAGTGACGAGTTGCGCCTTCGGCGGAAAGAATCTGTCGACTTTGTTTGTCACGACCGCCGCGATCGGGCTGCCGCCCGAAGAGCGCGCGCGCCAGCCGCTGGCCGGCGGGCTGTTTGCCGTCGAAACGGACTTCAAGGGCGTACCGGTCGCCCGCTTTGCCGGTTAGGGAGAATGCGATGCGATTGATCCAGTTCGAACGCGCCGACGGAACGCGCGCCGTGGCCATTGCCGACGGCGCAAATGCGCGCGTCGTCGCCGGATATCCGAGCGTGCTCTCGCTCGCCACTGCCGCCATCGCTGCCGGAAAGCCCGTCGCCGATGTCGCGCAGGCGGCGGCGACGTCCGACAAGGTCGATATAGAAGCCCTCGCGGCATCCGGTCGGCTGCTCGCGCCCATCGATCACCCCGAGCCCGCGCGCTGCTTCGTGACCGGGACCGGCATCACCCATCTGGGCAGCGCCAACGCGCGAAACGCCATGCATGCGAAGGTCGCGGGCACGGCGGCCGGCGAAATGTCGGATTCGATGAAGATGTACAAGCTCGGCCTCGAAGGCGGGCGACCCGCCCCCGGCAAGACGGGCGCCCAGCCCGAATGGTTCTACAAGGGCGACGGCAGTTGCATCGTGCGTCCCGGCGCGCCGCTCGCGATGCCCGATTTCGCGCTCGCCGGCGGCGAAGAGGCCGAGATCGTCGGTGTCTACGTCGTCGGTCCCGACGGAACGCCCTGGCGCATCGGCTTCGTTCTCGGAAACGAATTCTCCGACCATGTGGTCGAGCGCCAGAACTACCTTTACGGCGCGCATTCAAAGCTTCGTCCCTGCTCGCTCGGCCCCGAGCTTCTGACCGGCGATCTGCCGCGCAACATCCGCGGCCATTCGCGCGTGCTGCGCGACGGTGCGAAGCTTTGGGAGGGCGAGTTCCTCAGCGGCGAGGACAATATGTCCCACACGATCGCCAATCTCGAGCATCACCATTTCAAGTATGCGATGTTCCGCCGACCCGGCGACGTCCATTGCCATTTCTTCGGCGCCGCGATCTTCAGCTTTGCCGAAGGCATTACGACGAAGCCGGGTGACGTCTTCGAGATCGACGTGCCCGCCTTCGGTCGCCCGCTGCGCAACGCGCTTGCCGTCGAGGCGACGCGCGCGCATCCCGTCCGCGCGCTCTAGAACGTGGCGACGACGACTGTCCGGTCGTCCGTGCGGATGCGTCCGACCGAACCCTTCGGGGCGGCATAGGGTCCGATCTTCTCCGGATCCACACGTTCGACCGCGTCGGCCGCCCGCTCCCACGCATCGACCGACGGCGCGTCACCGAGCGCAAAGTAGCCGTCGGTAAACAGTTCGATGGATCGGACGGCACCGAGCGGCCGCGTTTCGGTATGGACGAACGGTGCGGGAACGGCGAAGCCGTCGATCACGCCGTAGCCGAACGACCGGCGCGGGGAATTGGCGTAGACGGATTGGCCGCCAGCTACGCCGAGCGCCACGAGCGCCTCGACCTCGTCGACGGGCGCGTCCGGCACGATCGCGGCAGCCTGACGAACGGCCTGCGCCCGGATGTCCGGAAGCCTGTCTGCATCGATCCACGGGGCCATCGCCGGATGGACCGCCCCCAAACCATGTAGGACGCAGGTCCGCGCGACGTCCGCGCGAACGCGCGCATCCGCGCCGGCGGCGACGAGGTGGGCGACGACGGTCGCGCGCAGCGCGGACGTCACCCGGTCGACGGTCGTCTCGTCCTGCAGGACCGTCGCACCGTCGATCCGGATGCCGCTGTCGCCGACGCGCACGAAAACCCACTCGTCGCCGCGCACAAATGCCGCCGCGAGTGTGGTGCCGAAGCGCCGGCCCTTGTCGGCCCGGACGGCATCGAAGATGCTGAGCTTCGCGTAGATACCGGCGATCGCCTTCGAAACGGAGGCCACGAGCTCGGCAGGCGTTCGCCGGGCTTCCGGCAACGACAGGAAAACGGGAAATGCCGCAGCCGCGGCCTGCGAGGCGATCCGCCCCGACGTGGCGCCGTCGAAGCGCTGCCCCGTCCGGTCGGAAACGCCGTCGAACACCGCAATCCCCCGCCCCGGCACCAGCGAAAGACCGTCCTCGTTCGCGTCCGGGCGATCCGGGTCCCGGCTTTCGGAAAGTGCAGCGATCTTCATTGCATGCGGCCTCGCGTGAACATTACATTATTGTGACACCGGCATCGAGCGGCACCGGGGCCCGCTCGGCGAAGCCGGAAGCAACAACGGGGGAGGTCGAAATGTCGAATCGTCCGGTCAGCGGTCTCGTTCTCGCCGCATCGCTCGTCGCACTGGCCGCAATGCCGGCAATGGCGCAGCAGCGCGTCAGCGTCTACACGGCGCATACGGCCAACATCGTCGAACGGATGATCCCCGAATTCGAGAAGGCGACCGGCCTCAAGGCCGACGTCGTGAAGGCCGGATCGGGCGATATCCTGAACCGCGTGCGCGCCGAAGCCGCCAACCCCAAGGCCGACGTGATCTGGAGCGTGGGCGCCGAACTGCTCGCGGCGAACACGGACCTGATCGTTCCCTACCGCCCCAAAGAGTTCGACATGATCGCCGACGCGTTCAAGAGCGACGCGCCGTGGCTTCCCTACGCCGGCATCATGAACGTGTTCGTCGTCAACACGAAGAAGCTGAAGCCCGAAGAATATCCGCGCAGCTGGACGGACCTTGCGCAGCCGCGCTTCAAGAACCTCGTTTCGTATGCCGATGCGGAAAAGTCCGGTTCGGCCTATATGCAGCTCAACACGTTCCTGACGATCTACGGCGACAACGCGGCGGGCTGGGCGAAGTTCAAGCAGCTCTTCGCGAACATGAACGTGTCGGCGAGCTCCGGCGCGGTTCCCCGCTTCGTCAACGACGGCGAAGCCAGTGTCGGCATCACGCTCGAGGACAACGCCTATCTCTTCCTCAAGAACGGCGGCCCCGTCGCCATCGTCTATCCCGAAGACGGCACGTCGGTCATCGCGGACGGCATGGCCGTCGTGAAGGGCGCGCCCAACCCCGCAGGTGCGCGCGCCTTCATCGACTGGGCGATGAGCGCACCGGTGCAGGACATGGTCGTGCAGGAGCTCGGCCGCCGCCCGATCCGCAAGGACGGCAAGCCGCTTGCCGCACTGAAGCCGATCGAACAGGTGAAGATCGTCAACTACGACATCGAACGTGCGGCCGCGAAGCGCAAGGAATATATCGACAAGTGGCAGGAGCTGGTGCAGTCGCGCTGAGCGCAGGGTGCCGCAAGGTCTGAGGAAAGCTTGGCGCGCGTCGATATCGAGGAAGTCGTAAAGACGTACGGAAACGTCCGCGCGCTCGACGGGGTCAGCCTGTCGATCGCGTCGGGCGAGTTCTTCACGTTGCTCGGACCCTCGGGCTGCGGGAAGACGACGCTCCTGCGCACGATCGCCGGCTTCAATGCCCACGACGGCGGGCATATCCGCGTGGACGGCACGCCCATCGACGACGTCGCAGCGCACCGCCGCGACATGGGGCTCGTCTACCAGGACTATGCGATCTTTCCGCACATGACGGTGGCCGAGAATGTCGGCTTCGGCCTCGTCACGCGCAAGCGTCCGCGCGCCGAGATCGACGAGCGCGTGCGCCGCGTGCTCGACCTCGTCCAGCTCGGTCTTCTCGCCGACCGTCTGCCGCAGGCGCTGTCCGGCGGTCAGCAGCAGCGCGTGGCGCTGGCCCGCGCGATGGTCATAAATCCGCGCATCCTGCTGATGGACGAACCGCTCTCCAATCTCGACGCCAAGCTGCGCATCGAGCTTCGGGAAGACATCCGCGCACTCCAGCGATCGCTTGGTATCACCACGATCTACGTGACGCACGACCAGGAAGAGGCGCTCGTCGTCTCCGATCGCGTGTGCGTCATGCATCAAGGGCGAGTGCATCAAGTCGCGGCACCGCCCGAGATCTACGCGCGCCCGGCAACGCTGTTCGTGGCTTCGTTCGTGGGCGCCATGAACCTGTTCGCGAACCTGCCGGTGGATGCGGACGGCTCAATCGCCGTTGCGGGTGCGCGGCTGCGCATCCCCGCCCTCGCCGGCCGGACGCATGCGACGATCGGCATCCGGCCGGAGGACGTCGTTCTCGACGACGCGCCCGACGTTGTGCCGGCGCTGTCCTTCGGCGCGCGGATCGAGCGGGCCAGCTTCGCCGGCCGGGAACTTCTGCTGCGTCTATCGGCGTCCGACGGGACCGACCTCGCCGCCAACAGCTACAGGCCGGATCCGTCCGCGATCCCGCAGGCCGGTCGCGAGGTCCGGGCCCGCCTGCCGCTTTCGCGCCTGCACGCCTTCGACCCCACGACGGGAGCTCGGATCGGAACGGGCGCATGAGCGTCCGGCGGTCGCGCGACTTCTGGACCTGGATCCTCGTCGCGGTCCTCGCGATACTCGCGGTTCTCCTCGTCTGGCCGCTTGCCGGAATCTTCAAGGCGAGTTTTACGGACAATCGCTCCGGCGCGTTCACGCTCGCCAACTACGTGCGCGTCCTGACGCAGCCCTTCTTCCAGACCGCCTTGACGAATACGCTGATCGTGGGCTTCGGCGGCATGCTGGGAGCGACTTTGATCGGCGTCCCGCTGGCCGTTCTGACCACGCGCTTTGCGATCGCCGGGCGGAATTTCCTTTCGACGGTCGCAGCACTCACGCTCGTCTCGCCGCCCTTCATCGGTGCCTATGCGTGGATCATGATGCTGGGACGCAACGGCTTCGTGCGCGCGGCCTTCGACGACGTCGGAATCGAGATCCCGTCGATCTACGGCTTCTTCGGGATCATTCTCGTCTTCAGCCTGAAATTCTATCCCTTCGTCTTCCTGATGACGGCGGCGGCCCTGCGCACGATCAATCCGACGCTCGAAGAGGCGGCCGTCGGGCTCGGTGCGGGCCCCGCGCGCCGATTGTTCCGCGTGACGCTGCCGCTCGTCCTGCCGGCGATCACGTCGGGCGCGTTGCTGACCTTCGTCCTTTCCATCGCCGATTTCGGAACGCCCGCCATCGTCGGCGGACGCGTGCGCGTGCTGGCGACCACCGCCTTCAACCTGTTCACCAGCGAGATGGGCGGCAATCCCGGTCTTGCATCGAGCGTCAGTGCGCTGCTCATCGCGGTATCGGCCGCCGTCGTCGTGCTCCAGCGCTGGTGGGCGGCGCGCCGCAACGTCGAAAGCGCTCTCGTCCGCAGGCCGGCGCCGCGGCGGCTGGGCCCGCTTGCGTCCGCCGGCGCACATGCCGCCTGCTACCTGATCGCGTTCGCCGGATTCCTGCCTTCTATGGTCGTCGTGTGGACGTCGTTCCGCAAGACCAGCGGGCCCGTTTTCGTTCCGGGCTTCGGCGTCGAGAGCTACGCAAAGATCCTGCGCGAAGTGCCGCAGGTGATCGGCAACAGCGCGCTCTATTCCCTCGTCGCCGTGGCGCTCATCACCGTGGTCGGCACGCTCGTCGGCTACATCCTCTCCCGCCGGCAGACCCGGCTTTCGACGGCGCTCGACGCCGGGCTGATGATCCCCTATCTCGTGCCCGGCGTGGTGCTGGGCCTCGCGTTCACCGTGGCATTCAACGTCTGGCCCCTCGAACTGACGGGAACCGCGACGATCATCGTGCTAATGCTCTTCGTTCGTCGCCTGCCATACGCGGTCCGGTCGAGCGCCGCAATCCTCCGCCAGATCCGCGGCACGATCGAGGAAGCCGCCGTGTCGCTGGGCGCCTCGCCCGCCCGCGCCTTCCTCAAGATCACGCTGCCGCTGATGCTGCCCGGCATCGTTTCGGGCGCACTCATGAGCTTCATCACCGCCATCAACGAACTCTCCAGCTCGCTCATCCTCTATGTCGGGCGGACGATGACGATGCCGGTGCGCATCTATCTGTCGGTGCTGGACGGCGACTTCGGGACGGCCGCCGCATTGTCGACGATCCTGCTCGCGGCGACCGGCATCGCGGTCTACACGGTCCTGCACGTCTCCGGGCGCAACGAGAGCGCGCTGGCCTGAGCTCCCTCAGGGACGGACGAGAATTGCGCCTTTCGCGTCGAGGACGACGCGAACCGCGCTTCCCGGCGCATGGATCGGCCGCGTGCGGGGTATCACGGCGAAAAGATCACCCGGCGCGGTATCGACATGGTACTCGACATGCGAGCCCATGAAGGTCGCCTTCGTCACGCGGCCCGCAAATCCGGTCCCCTCGCCCGCTTCCAGACCGATCGCTTCCGGCCGGATCACGAGATCGACCTCGCCCGGCTGCAGCCCGCGATGCGGCAGTTCGATCCGGGCGCCGTCGAGATCGACCTGCCCCCTGTCGCCGGAAACGCCGACGAGCCTCGCGCGGACGTGATTTGCCTCGCCCATGAAGGTCGCCACGAAGACGTCGCGCGGCGCATCGTAAAGCTCGGCCGGCGTACCGGCCTGCGCGATCTCGGCCGCGCGCATGACCACGATGCGGTCGGACACGGCCAGCGCCTCGCTCTGATCGTGGGTCACGTAGATCGCCGTCAGCCCCAACGACTGCTGGAGAGCCCGAATTTCCTCGCGCATCGAACGTCGCAGCCGCGCATCGAGATTGGAGAGCGGCTCGTCGAACAGCAGCACGTCGGGCTCCAGCACCAGCGCGCGCGCCACCGCGACGCGCTGCTGCTGGCCGCCAGACATTTCCGAAGGAAGGCGCTCGCCGTAACCGGCAAGCCCCACCGTTTCCAGCGCGCGCAGCGACTTCGCTGCCGCATCGGCCTTGTTGAGCCCCGACGAAATCAGGCCGTAGGCGACGTTCTCGGACACGGTCATGTGCGGGAACAGCGCGTAGGACTGGAACACCATCGAGACGTTGCGTTCACGCGCGGACAGGCTCGTGACGTCCGCTTCGCCGATCTCGATGCGGCCTTCGGTGGGCGTCTCCAGCCCCGCGATCATGCGCAGCAACGTCGTCTTGCCGCAGCCAGAGGGGCCCAGCAGCGTGACCAACGTACCCGGCGCGATATCGAGCGACAGCTTCTTCACCGCCACGACCTGACCGTAGCGCTTGACGATGTCGGTCAGGCGCACGCCCGCGCCGTTCCGGGTTGACGCGTTCATGCGCGCGCTCCGAGTGTCTGGATGCCGCCGGCGGCCCGGCGCCCGATGCGCCGCCGTCCGACGAGAAGCTGGATGAGACCGATCGCCGCCATCATCAGCACGATGAGGACGGTCGAATAGGCGATGGCGATGCCGTAATCGCCGTTGATGACGCGATTGATGATGTAGACCGTCGCCATTTCGTGGCGCGCGGAGACGAGGAAGATCACCGCGCTGACGGTCGTCATCGCCCGAACGAAGCTGTAGACGAGCGCCGTGACGATCGCGGGCCGCAGCAGCGGAAGCACGACCCGCGCGAGCGTGCGACCCGTGGATGCCCGCAACGTCGCCGATGCCTCGTCGAGACTGCGGTCGAGTTGGCTGATGGCCGCGAGGCCCGAGCGCACGCCCACGGGCATGTTGCGGAACACGAAGCACGCCACGAGGATCGCGGCTGTGCCGGTGATCTCGACCGGCGGCACGTTGTAGGCAAGAATGTACGCGACGCCGATGACGGTTCCCGGCACGCAGAAGCTGAGCATCAGCGCGAATTCCAGCGCACTGCGTCCTGCGAAGCGCTGGCGGGCCAGCACCCAGGCCGCCAGCAGGCCGAGACCGGCGGTCAGCGGCGCAGCAAGGCTCGCAAGCTGGATCGTGGTCCAGAACGAATTCCAGGCGCCGCCCGACCAGACGATGCCGCCCGCTCCGAAATCGATCGAGAAGGCGCGTGCGAAGTGCGAGAGCGTCGGCGTCCAGTCGCGCCCCCATACCGCCACGAACCCACCCGCGAGCGCCAGCGCGTAGACGGTCACGGTAAGTGCTGCCCACGGCAGCGCCAGCGCGAACGCGGCGCGTTCGACCGGCGGCGGCAGGCGAGCCGGCAAGCCGGAATCGCCCTTGCCCGACATCGACACGTAAGAGGCGCGGCCCACGACGCGCCGCTGCAGGAAGAACGCGGCCAGCGCATAGACGAGCAGGATCGAAGCGAGCGTCGCCGAGCGGCCGAAATCGGCCTGCGCGCCGACGACGGCGAAGAAGATCTCGGTCGAAAGCACGCCGAACGAACCGCCGAGCACGACGGGGTTCCCGAAATCGGCGATGCTTTCGATGAACACCACGAGGAAGGCGTTGGCAAGGCCCGGGCGCATCAGCGGCAGCGTGACGGTGCGGAAGGCGCGCATCTCGCTTGCGCGCAACGTCTGGGTCGCTTCCTCCATCGTCGGCGAGACGCCCTCTACTACGCCGATCAGGACGAGGAAGGCCGTTGGCGTGAAGCTGAAGACCTGCGCCAGAAGCACGCCGTTGAAACCATAGATCCAGCGCCCGAGCTCGACACCGAACCACGACGAAGCCGCCTGGTTGACGAGGCCCGAGCGCCCGAAGATGAGGATCAGCCCGAGGCCGATGACGAAGGGCGGCGTGATGATGGGCATGACCGTCAGAAGCCGCAGCGGACGCTTCAGTCGGAAGCCCGTCCGCGTGACGATCAGCGCGAAGGCAAGCCCCAGCAGCGTGGCGAGGCTGGCGGTCGACAGCGCCAGCACCAGCGTGTTCCACGCCACACCGCAATTGGAGCGGGAGGTAAGGCAGGCGAGCGTCCAGATCTTCGGCGCAAGCAGCCGGTCGGCGGTCGCGGCAAGCAGCGTCTGATCGGCGGGTGCGGTGAATATCTGCGACAGCAGCGTCAGCACCGGCCAGACGGTGAAGATCGCGATCGACGCGACGAGTGCTGCGACCGCGCCCGAAACGAACCGCTCGCCGCCGAAGCGCCCCTTCAGCGCGAGCCCGTCGCTCGCCATCAGCAGAAGCCCCACGAAGGCGAGCGTACCGCCGGTGCCGAAGCCGAACTGTCGCTCGTCGAGCGTACCGAAGGCCGCTTCGAGCCATGCATAGCGCCAGCCCTGCACCCCGACGAGCCAGCCTTGCCCCACGACGGCGACGAGCCCGGCGATGCCGCCGGCGAGCAGCCAGCGTGCGCGCTTCGTCCGGGGGCTCCGCGCGTCGAGCCCCGGCAGCGCAACCAGCAGGCTCGCCGCAACGGGCCAGAACCACGGCCGGCCGTGGAAAGCCGCTTGCGCCAGCGCCGAGGCGATATCGGGATCGGCGGCGGAGAGCGCAAAATAGTCAGCGAGCCGCAAGGGCTCCTGCGCCATGTGCCAGGGCAGCACGGCAAATCCCAGGGCCGCGGCAAGCCACCAGACGGCGGTCAGGTCGAAACGCTTCATCGGAACGAGAAGCCGGACGCGCCCCGTTCCGGGGGCGCGCCCGACGGCCTCAGCGCGGCAGCGAGCCGATTTCGGCATCCCACTTCGCAAGCAGGCGGCGGCGCTCGGCGGCCTGCCCGTACTTCACGAAATCGTACTCGACCAGTTTCATCTTCGACAGATCCGGCGCATTGGGCGGCAGCGGTGCGGTCTTGTTCGACGGCATCTGCAACTGGCCGCCGGCCTCGAAGCCGAGGCGCTGGGCCTCCGGCGTCAGCGCCCAGTCGTAGAAGCGGCGCGCCTGCGTGAGGTTTCGCGCCCCCTTGATGATCGACATCGAGCCGATCTCGTAGCCCGTGCCCTCGCACGGCGTCGCCCAGCCGACCGGGAAACCCGCGTTCGATTCCGTCACCGCGTCGTGGACGAACGAGAGCGACAC
>JAYRKO010000597.1:0-2130 GCA_041905745.1 Tagaea sp.
CTGCATGGCCGTGCGCATCTGTTCCTGATTGCGCGAGAAGGCGGACATGGAATTTTCGAGATAACGCGGCACCAGCGCCTGCAGGTTGTCGCCGTAGAACGAGATGAGCTGGCGCAGGAAGGTCACCGGCAGCATGTTCTGCCCGCCCTTGCTCTCTTCCTCGACGATGATCTGGGTCAGCACGCTGCGCGTGATGTCCTCGCCGGTCTTGGCGTCGTGGACCACGAAATCGGTGCCCTGCTTCACCATCTGGCACAGATGGTCGAGGGTCACGTAGCTCGACGTCGCCGTGTTGTAGAGGCGCCGGTTCGCATATTTCTTGATCTTGACGGGCTCGTTGCCGGCGGATTGCGCGTCGGTGGCGGGCGGCACGTTTGCGGTATCGGTCATGGACTTAAACTCGCATGTACGCGGCCGATCTCGCAAGCGCACACTAAATCGGCAGTCGGTATCCATATACCATGACGTGAAGCCCCTGTCTCGGCTAGGCTCGCCGGGCAAATGTCGGCCGAACCGCCCAATCTCGACGAGCTTGCCCGGCGCTATCTGGACCTCTGGCAGGACCAGATCGCGGCGCTTTCCGCCGACCCGGAGGTCGCGCGCACGCTGGGGCGCTACGCGCAGCTTTGGGCGACACTGGGGCCGGCTGGCCTCGCCGGCATCTGGGCCGCGGCGGCCGAAGGGTTGAAGGGCGGGGGACCGGGTGCGAATGTGATGCCCGATGGCCCGTTCGCCGAATTCTTCAAGCATGCCGCCGGCACCGGTGCGGATCGGGCCGCGCCCGCTGGCGCTGCACGTGGCGATCGCGGCGACGAGCTGGCTGAGCTGCGCCGCCGCCTTGCCGTACTCGAAGAAAGGGTCGCCAAGTCCGGTCCGTCTGCCGGGGCTGACATGGCACCCGAGCCTGGCCGAGCGGGCGCAAAGCCTCGAAAGCGAACTCGCAAAACACCCGGAACCGGCGTTCCGTGAGGCTCTGGGCCGCGAGATCAAGACGCGGCTTGCCGAATTCCACGACGGGCTGAGCCGCTACCGCAAGCACCCGTGGCGCCGCGCGCCCGTCGACATGCCTGCGATCTGGCAGGACGGCACGACGCGCGTGATCGACTATGCGCCCGATGCACCCACCGGCGCGCGCGCCGTGCTGCTCGTGCCCTCGCTCGTCAATCGCGCCTATGTGCTCGATCTCGACGAAGGCAATTCGTTCGCGCGCCATCTCGCCGCGAAGGGCTTCCGCCCGTTCCTCGTCGATTGGGACGCGCCGGGCGCGATCGAGCGCGGTTTCGGCCTGTCGTCCTATGTCGACGGGCGACTCGCGGGCGCACTCGCGGCAGTCGAGCGTGCGGGCGGCACAAACCCCGCCGTGCTCGGCTACTGCATGGGCGGGCTTCTGGCACTGGGTCTTGCCGCCAAGCATCAGGCGCGGCTTTCCGGTCTCGTACTGCTCGCCACGCCGTGGGACTTCCACACCGAACGCACCGATCTGTCGCTGGGCATCGGCGATGCGCTGCAGCCCTGGTGGCCGTGGATCGATGCCGCGGGCGAACTGCCCGTCGACGTCCTGCAGGGGATGTTCGCGGCCCTCGACCCCTTCATGGCCGCGCGCAAGTTCCGCGCGCTCGCGGGCGTCGATCCGCAAAGCGCGCGGATGCGCGCATTTGTCGCGTTGGAGGATTGGCTCAACGACGGCGTGCCGCTTTCCGCCCCCGTCGCGCGCGAGACCCTCGTGGGATGGTACGGCGAGAACCTGCCGGCAGCCGGAAAGTGGACGCTTTCGGGCCGCGCAGTCCTGCCGCAGGCCATCGCACTCCCGTCGCTGTGCATCGTTCCTGGGCAGGACCGCATCGTGCCTCCGGCGAGTGCACGGGCACTCGCCGCGCGGCTCAAGAAGGTCGATAGTTTGGAGTGCAATTTGGGCCATATCGGACTAGTCGTCGGCGGCCGCGCGAAGGAGGAGGTCTGGGGACCTCTCGTCGCGTGGCTGGGGCGCTTGCCGGGCCCGCGCGGCCACGCGTAGACTTCGATCAAATCCAACCGAATTCCAATAACGGGAGAGACCAATGACCGACATCGTGATCGCCGCTGCGGCGCGCACCCCGGTGGGCAGTTTCAACGGCGCGCTTTCGGGCGTGG
>JAYRKO010000598.1:0-2124 GCA_041905745.1 Tagaea sp.
AGGCCGGCCATGGCGATCAGGTCTCGCGCGCGACGCCCAGCGTCGTCGCGCGGCCGATCAGTTCGGCGAGCGTCAGGCTTTCGAGCGCCGCCATCTGGCGGGCCTGCAGGTCGTGCCAGACCGGCCGAACGATCTGGTGGCCCAGTGCGGAGGCCGGCGCGCCGTCGAGCGGGTCGGGCGCCACCTCGATCGTGCGCACGATGCGCACGATGTCGGCGACGGAGATCTCCGCCGCATCCTTGGCGAGACGGTAGCCGCCCTTGGGGCCGCGCTGGCCCGCAAGGATGCCCGCGCGCACCAGCGCCTGCAGCACCTGTTCGAGATAGCGCTTGGGAATGCCCTGCCGCTTGGTGATGGCCGCGGCCTGCACGGGGCGCGCACCGGCGTTGTAGGCGATGTCGAGCACCGCCTCGATGCCGAAGAGCAGCTTCTTGGTGAGGCGCATCATGTGCGCACCCCCGTCGAGCCGAAGCCGCCGGCCGCGCGCGCGGTCGCGGGCAGCGCGTCGCGTTCCACGAAGGCGGCCTGCGCCACGCGCGCGACGACGAGCTGGGCGATGCGCATGCCGCGCTCGACGCGGAACGGGGCGGGGCCGTGGTTGACGAGGATGGCGCCGACCTCGCCGCGATAGTCGGCGTCGATCGTGCCCGGCGAATTGAGGAGCGTGAGCCCGTGCTTGAGCGCGAGGCCCGAGCGCGGGCGCACCTGCGCCTCGAAGCCGTCGGGCAGCGCCAGCGCGATGCCCGTGGGGATCAGCTTCCACGCACCCGGCGCCAGCTCGACCGGTTCGGCCACGGCGGCGAGAAGGTCGAGCCCGGCGGCGCCCGGCGTGGCGTAGGCGGGCAATGCGAGGTCCTTCGCGTGCGGCAGGCGCACGATGTCGACGGCGATCTTTTCCATGTTCACGCCGCCCCGGCGAGTGCGGCGGCGATGCGCCGCGCGAGCCGGCGCGCGACCTCGTCCTTGGCCATGGGTTCCCACGATTCCGTGCCCGCGCGGTCGATCACGTGCACGCGATTGCTGTCGCCGCCGAACGTGCCGGTCCCTTCGCCCACGTCGTTGGCCACGATCCAGTCGCAGCCCTTGCGCGCGCGCTTGGCGGCCGCGTGGGCGAGCAGGTTCTCGGTCTCGGCCGCAAAGCCGACGACCAGGCGCGGGCGCTGCGCGTGGCGCGAGAGCGTGGCGAGGATGTCGGGATTTTCGGCAAGCGCGATGCCCGGCGGCGGCCCGCCTTCGGTCTTCTTCAGTTTCGCGTTGCCGGGGCTGGCCGGACGCCAGTCGGCGACGGCAGCCGCGCACACGGCGATTTCGGCGGGCAGGGCCGCAAGGCTCGCGGCCAGCATCTGCTGCGCGGTCTCCACATGCACGACGCGGCAGCCTGCCGGGTCGGCAAGGCGCGTGGGCCCCGAGACCAGCGTCGTCTGCGCGCCGATTGCGGCGAGGGCGGCGGCGATCGCGTGGCCCTGCTTGCCCGACGAGCGGTTGGCGATATAGCGCACCGGATCGATGGGTTCGTAGGTGGGCCCGCTGGTGACGAGGGCGCGCGTGCCGGCCAGCGGCGCATCGGCCGACAGGCGCTTTTCGATCGCCGCGACGATGGCGAGCGGTTCGCTCATGCGCCCGGCCCCGGTTTCGCCTTCGGCCAGTTCGCCCGTTTCGGGGCCGACGAACGAAACGCCGCGCAGGCGCAGCGTTTCGACGTTGGCGACGGTCGCGGGGTTCGCCCACATCACGTGGTTCATCGCGGGTGCGGCAAGCACGGGTTTGTCGCTCGCGAGCAGCACGGTCGTCGCGAGATCGCCCGCGAAGCCCTGCGCCATGCTCGCCAGGATGTTGGCGGTGGCGGGCGCGACGACGACGATGTCGCAGTCGCGCGCCAGCCGGATGTGGCCGATCTCGTGCTCGGCCGTCAGGTCGAACAGGTCGTCGTAGACGCGGTTGCGCGACAGCGTGCCGACGGAAAGGGGCGTGACGAACTCGCGCGCCGCGCGCGTCAGCACGCAGCGCACGTCCGCCCCGCGCTCGCGCAGGCGGCGGATCAGGTCGAGGCTCTTGTAGGCCGCAATCCCGCCGCTGATGACCAGAAGAATGCGCTTGCCCGCGAACATCGGAATTTACCTCGAA
>JAYRKO010000599.1:0-2120 GCA_041905745.1 Tagaea sp.
GACCTACACCCAGCCCAAGACCGGCGACCGCCTGCACGCCTACGAGGTCGATTTCACGACGACGCCCGACTACTACAAGGGCGATCCCAACGGCGGCTACCGCGCCTTCGTGTTCACCGACGCGCTGTCGTCGGAAAAGATCGTGGCGCTGCGCGACGAGGTCGAGCGTTCGGTGCGCGCCCAGCTCGGCATCCAGTTCAACCCGGGCCGTGCGGCGCTGCGCTTCGAACATTCGATGGGCCAGGGCCTGCCCGAATTCATCCTGCGCACGACACGCGCCACCCCCGCCGTCGCGGAATAAGCGATTCATCGAAAGATGGGGATTTGCCGGGCGGCTGCGGCGGAACTACATACGTACTTTTGATTGTATTTATTCCTGATCCGATCTAGAGTCCGCGCGTCGGCCGCTTTGCCGCGGCCGTGCGCTGTTTGACAGGTGAAGAACAAGGTTTGCGTTGCACGGGCGGTTGCGTATTTCAAACCTTTGAAATCGCAGCCGGAACCGGCGAAAGCAGGGGCGCGTTGCACCGAATTCGCGATTTACGCAACGCGCCTTTCCGATCAGGCACTTAAATAGGTTACGTAACCTATTGTTGCGCAATTCGCCGGCGTCAGAGCTTCTTCTGGAAGCGCAGGAAGGCCACGTCCTCGACCCAGCCCGCGCGTTTGTAGACGCTTTGCGCCGTCAGGTTGGTGCGCGCGGTGAAGAGGTCGAGCCGGCCCGCCCCCGTCTCGCGGGCGAAGGCTTCGACGGCTTCCATCAACGCCGCACCCGCACCCGTGCGGCGCGTCGACGGGTCGACGAAGATGTCGTTGAGCAGCCAGATGCGTTTGAGGCCCACCGACGAGAAGGTCTGCGAGACCATCGCGAAGCCCACAGCCTTGCCGGCGCCGTCGCGCGCAAGGAAGCCGACATATTCGCCGGCCCCGAGGCGCTTTTCGAGATAGCCGCGCGCAAGCGCCGGGTCGGAGGGCTGCTGGTAGAAGACGCGGTAGGCGTCGAACAGCGGGACGAGCGCGTCGAGATCGGCAAGCCCGGCGCGCGCGACAGCGACGGCAGCGGCGCTCATGTCTTTCCTTTCGTCGCGCGCGGGTCGCGCGACAGGCCCTTGGCGTCGAGGGCGGCGAGATATTCGGCCCACACGCGGTCCTTGTTGGCGCCCAGTTCGTAGAGATAGTCCCACGAATAGAGCCCGGTATCGTGCAGGTCGTCGAACTTCAGGCGGATCGCGTAGTTGCCCACCGCCTCGACGTCGAGGATGCCCACCTCGCGGCGGCCCGCGACGATCTGCTTCTGGCCGGGCCCGTGACCCATCACCTCGGCCGACGGGCTTTCCACGCGCAGCAGTTCGGCGGGCAGCGCGAATTTCGCGCCGTCGTCGTAGTCGATCTCGAGAAGCTTCTCGGCCTTCTTCAGCCGGATCTCGACCGGCCTGTGCCGGATCGCGAAATCCCCGCTCACGCCGCGTCGAGGCGGCGCGCCTCGTCCACCAGCATGATCGGGATGCCGTCGCGGATCGGGAAGGCGAGGCCCGCCTGCTCGCTGACCAGTTCGCTCGCCGCCGCGTCGTAGCGCAGCGGACCCTTGGTGAGCGGGCACACGAGGATCTCCAGCAGGCGCGGATCGACGCCCCCGGTTCCCTGCGCGCGCGGATCGGCTTCGGACATGGTTCGCACTCCTTCCCGTCGGTTCAGTGGCGAGGGCCGCCGCCCGGCGGGGAACCGCCCGCGGTGCGCGCCTCGCAGAATCCGGTCATCGCCTTCGCGCGCTCGGCCAGCGTCGCGCATTCCAGCAGGCCCTGCTTTTCCTCGCCCGAGAAGGGGCAGAGCATGGCCAGCGTGTTGACGATCCGCTCGTCGGGCGCCTGCTCGATCGAATCCCAGTCGCCCTGCAGGCCCTCGGCCGAGAAGAACGCCTTCAGCGCCGCGATCAGCCGCACGCGGTCGAAGCCGCCGGGCGCCGGTTCCCCGAAATCGTCGGCGAAGCGCGCGAAATCGGGTTCGAACATGCGGTAGCCGCGCGTCGTGGGGATCTCGGCGCCCAGTTCGAAGCGCGCGATGCCGGTGAGCTGGATGAGGTAGCGGCCGTCCTCGGTCTCCGACCAGCTCGTGATGCGGCC
>JAYRKO010000600.1:0-2114 GCA_041905745.1 Tagaea sp.
GATGCGTCATCAGCCCGGCGGCGACCATGTAGTCCGTGACGACCTGGCTGCCCGGGGCGAACGACGTCTTCACCCACGGCTTGGTCTTGAGACCCTTGGCCACCGCATTGCGCGCCACGAGGCCCGCAGCGACAAGCACCGCCGGGTTCGACGTGTTCGTGCACGAGGTGATCGCCGCGATGACGACGTCGCCGTTGCGCAGCGTGTAGCCGCCGTTGGCCTTCACCGGCACGCCGTCCTTGGCGTTCTTCGGGCCGACCAGTTCGGGCAGCGCCTTCTCGAAGCCGGCCTTGGCGGCCGACAGCAGCACGCGGTCCTGCGGACGCTTCGGGCCGGCGAGCGCCGGTTCGACTGTCGACATGTCGAGTTCAAGCGTGTCGGTGAAGACCGGATCGGGGGTCTTCTCGTCGCGCCACATGCCCTGCGCCTTGGCGTAGGCCTCGACCAGCTTCACGCGCGCGGGTTCGCGGGCGGTGAAGGTCAGGTAGTTGATCGTTTCCTTGTCGATCGGGAAGAAGCCGCAGGTGGCGCCGTACTCGGGCGCCATGTTGGCGATCGTCGCGCGATCGGCGAGCGACAGCGCGTCGAGGCCGGGGCCGTAGAATTCGACGAACTTGTTGACCACGCCCTTCTTGCGCAGCATCTGCGTGACGTTGAGCACGAGGTCGGTCGCCGTCATGCCTTCGCGCAGCTTGCCGGTGAGCTTGAAGCCCACGACCTCGGGGATCAGCATCGACACGGGCTGGCCCAGCATCGCGGCTTCCGCCTCGATGCCGCCCACGCCCCAGCCCAGCACGGCCATGCCGTTCACCATCGTGGTGTGGCTGTCGGTGCCGACCAGCGTGTCGGGATAGGCGTAGGTCGTGCCGTCGCCGTCCTGCGTCCACACGGTCTGGGCGAGGTATTCGAGATTGACCTGGTGACAGATGCCCGTGCCCGGCGGGACGACGCGGAAGTTCGAGAACGCTGCGGAGCCCCAGCGCAGGAAGGCGTAGCGCTCGGCGTTGCGCTCGTATTCCAGCGCCACGTTCTTGCCGAAGCTGTCGGCCTTGCCGAAATTGTCGATCATGACCGAATGGTCGATGACGAGGTCGACGGGCGAGAGCGGGTTGATCTTCTTCGGATCGCCGCCCATCGCCACCATCGCGTCGCGCATGGCGGCGAGGTCGACGACGGCGGGAACGCCGGTGAAGTCCTGCATCAGCACGCGCGCCGGACGGTACGCGATCTCGCGCGTCGACTTGCGCTCGGCGAGCCATCCCGACATCGCCTTGACGTCGTCGACCGTGACCGTGCGCCCGTCTTCCCAGCGCAGCAGGTTTTCCAGCAGGACCTTCAGCGAGAACGGCAGCCGTTCGATGCCCTTGAGGCCCGCCGCGGCGGCGGCCTCGAGGCTGTAGTACGCGTAGGATTTGCCGTCGACGGACAGGGTCCGCTTGGTCTTCAAGGTGTCATGGCCGAAGGTGGGCACGGGTAGTCTCCCCTATATCCCTGATGCGAAAAGGAACGCGGCGCCTTGGATAGCACGACCGCCGCGCCCGTTGAAGGGCGCCGCGGACCCGCGAAACGGTATATCGGAACCTCAAAAAATGCCGCAACTGCAGCGTTGTCAAAGACTTGTTAATCTTCGCGCCCCATAGTCCGAGCATCCCGAACAGCCTGCGAAGACCGGACCCGAATTTGACCGCCGCGCCCAAACAGCCCCACGTGCCCGATACGGGTCGCGACAAAGGCGACGAGCCCGGCTTCAATCCGTTGCGCCTGCGCCGCTGGGTTCTGGGCCTCGTCGGGTCGATCGGGATCGTCGTTGCGGGCGTTTTCTATCTTTCTGTCGTCACGGCCTACGAGCGCGCCGAGGAAGCCGCCGCCCGGCAGGGCGCCACGCTCGCCCGCGCGATCGAAGAGCATGCGGGCAAGAGCATCGGCGCCGCCGACCGCACGCTCGCCTCGCTGGCGCGGCAGATCGCCGCGGGCGGCACGCTCGAACGGCGCGACCTGCTGGTGATGTTCCGCGAACGGCGCGATCTGGTGCCGGGTGCGGTTGCCGCCTTCACCTTCGACGCGTCGGGCAACGTGCGCATCGATACGGCCGCCGGCACCGAACTGGCGGTCGA
>JAYRKO010000601.1:0-2111 GCA_041905745.1 Tagaea sp.
AGAGCGGCTTCGTGCCGCCGATCGGATAGGCGGTCTCGTTGCTCGAATGGACGCGCGCCACGACCTGCTGCGCCTCGACGTATTTGAGCGTCGTGAGAAGGACCCAGCCGCACGTCTCGGCGGCGACCTTCTCGACCGCCTTGTAGACGCGCTGGCGGTCGGCCTGTTCGGCCGTGAGCGCCACGATCTCGGCGACGTCGGCGAGCTGGAGGAGGCGGGACTTTTTCGGCATGTCGGTGACCTTCAGGTTTTGAGGGATGCGGGCGCCGCATCCGGCAGCGGAACCTTCGCGGGCCTTTCCGGCACGAGACCGCGCGCGCGTACCCGCAGGACGACGAGAAGGGCAAGCGCGATCAGGATCTCGCGCAAGGCGGCGCCCTGCACGGCGGAAATGCCGGGCACGTAGGGGACCACGAAGCGGGTCGATTCGAGGAAGAAGACGACGAGAACCGAGCCGACGATGGCCCCGATGTTGTTGCCGAGACCGCCGGCGAGCAGCGAGAGCTTGATGTAGAGCGTCAGCAGCGGCGCGAACAGGTCGGGCGCGATGTAGCTGGTGAAGTGCCCGTAGAGCGCGCCCGCGGCACCGAGCGCCGCCGTCCCGATCGCGAAGGCCTTGACCTTGAACGCCACGACGTTCTTGCCTGCCACCTGCGCGACCTGCTCGTCCTCGCGGATTGCGCGCAGCGCGCGACCGAAGGGCGCGTTCGCCAGCCGCTGGAACAGCACGAACAGGATGCCCGCGAAGGCGACGACGATGGCGAGATAGAGAAGATTGAAGCCGTGCGGACCCAGCGCCTGCCGGTACGGTCCCGGGATGCCGGAGAGGCCGTCGGTTCCGTTGGCGATCCACAACTCGTTCGAAAGAACGATGCGCAGGGTTTCCGCGAAGCCGAGCGTGACGATGGCGAGATAGTCGCCGCGCAGCCGCACCGTCACCAGCGCCACGAGCACGCCCGTCGCGGCCGCCGCGGCCGCACCGACGCAGACGCCGGCGGCGATCGGCCAGCCAAGCTTGAGCGTGAGCAGGCCCGACGTGTACGCGCCGACCGCGAAGAAGCCGACGAGGCCCAGATTGATGAGCCCGCCCATGCCCCAGATTACGTTCATGCCGAGCGCCATGATGGCGTAGATCCCGGCGGTGACGCCCATCGCGACGAGGTAATGTTCCATGAACCTTCCCTCCGCCGGTCAGTAGGCGCGTTGGCCGAGAATGCCGCGCGGGCGCAGCGTGAGGACGAGGACGATGGCGATGAAGCCCACCGCCGTCCGGTAGGCGGGCGACAGGACGAGCAGGCTCAGTTCCTCGCCCACGCCGACGACGAGCGCGCCGACGACGGCGCCCGGAATGCTGCCGAGCCCGCCGACGACCGCCGCCGCGAAGACCGAAAGGATCGTCCGGAACCCGACGAGCGGATCGATCGTCGTGTCGAGCCCCAGAAGCATGCCGCCGAGCCCCGCAAGGCCCATGGCCACGAACGAGACGAGCCGTGCGGCCATGTTCGGATCGATCCCCTTGATCGAGGCGAGCATGGGATTGTCCGCGACCGCGCGCATCGCCTTGCCGGTGCGCGTCAGCATCAGGAATGCGAACAGCAGGCCCATCGCGACGACGGCGATCAGCAGGTTTTCGACCTGTTGCGGGCTCACGCGCAGGCCGTCGATCACCCAGTCGCGTCGCAGGGGCAGATCGTAGCCGCGCATCTGGTTGCCGAAGCCGAAGCGCACGAAATTCTCGAGAAGGATCGTGAGCGCGATCGAGCCGATCGCGGTCGTCACGAAGCCGGATGCGCGCAACGGGCGCAGCACGTACTCGTCCGACAGCCAGCCGACGAGGCCGGCGAGGACGAACGCGACCAGCAGCGCCGGCACGACCGGCAGGCCGAAGGTCGTGTTCGCCAAGAAGCCCGCGAACGCGCCGATCGTCATGTGCGAGGCGAGTGCGAAATTCGTGAAACGCAGCACGGCGAAGATCGCCGTAAGGCCGATGGCCGGGACGGCGAGGACCGTCCCGGACATCAGTCCGTTGAGGATGAGCTGGAGAACCTCCATCGCGCGTCAGACGAGCTTCATGAACTCGAGCTTGCCCTTGGCGACCTTCATGTAGCGGA
>JAYRKO010000602.1:0-2108 GCA_041905745.1 Tagaea sp.
GGAAGGCGTGCAGGGCCTGCCATGGGCGGCCCCGCTCGTGCCGTGGATCGAGACCGCGCGCCGGCGCGTCGCGGCCGAGCGCGCGGCCACGGCTCTCGCCGCGATCCCCGCGGCGGGCGGCTAGAGGAGCCGCGCCGCCATGCGCCGGATCTTCGGCCTTCTGCTGCTTGCGGCCCTCGCGATGGCCGCGGCGGCGTGGCTTGCCGACATGCCGGGGACCGCGACGCTGGAGTTCGCGGGCTGGCGGGTCGATACCTCGGCCGGCGCGCTTGCCGGTGCCGGGCTTCTCTTCGCGCTGGCGCTGGTGATCGTCGATCGCCTGTGGCGGCTCGTCGCCGGCGCGCCGCGCCGCTTCGCCGAATGGCGGCGCACGCGGCGCACGCGACGCGGGCATGCGGCCCTCGCGCGCGGGCTCGTCGCCATTGCGGCGGGCGAGGCGGGCGAAGCGCAGCGCCAGGCAAGGCTTGCGTCCCGCGCGCTCGACGACGCACCCGTGGCGCGACTGCTGGCGGCACAGGCAGCCCAGCTTTCGGGCGACGCGGTCGCCGCGCGCCGGCATCTGGAGGCGATGCGCGCTTCGCCGGAAACCGAATTCGCGGCCCTGCGCGGGCTGGTGGCCGAGGCGATGCGCACCGGCGAGAACGCGCGTGCGCTCGAACTTGCGCGCCGCGCGCGCGAGCTGCGGCCGGCGGCACCATGGGTCACGGGCGCGCTGGTCGATCTCGAAACACGCACGGGCGACTGGGCGGCGGCGGCCGAGACGCTGACGCGTGCGCGCCGCGCCAAGCTGCTGCCGGGCGAACAGGCCGACCGCAACGCGGCGGCCGTGCTGCACGAACGCGCGCGCCAGCTCGCGGCGGCCGACATGAATCGCGATGCGATGGCCGCGGCGGAGCGCGCGCACCGCCTAGCACCCGATCGGCCGGAGATCGCGGCCACGCTCGCAACACTCTACGCGAAGGACGGACGGCTGCGCGCGGCGGCGGGCCTGATCGAGAAGGAATGGGCGCGCAGCCCGCATCCCGAGCTTGCCGTCGCGCACCGCCTTGCGCGGCCGGCGGCCAACCCGCTCGACCGGCTGCGGCAGGTCGAGCGGCTGGCGCGCGGCGCGCCCGACGCGCGCGAAAGCCATGCCGTGCTGGCCGAAGCTGCACTGGAGGCCGAGCTGTGGGGCGAGGCGACGCGCCATGCGCAGGCCGCCGTCGCGGCCGCGGGCGGCGAGGCGAGTGCCGGCCTGTGCCGGCTTTTCGCGCGCATCGAGACGAGCCGCGGCGACGATCCGGCCGCGGCCGCCGCGTGGCTTGCGCGCGCGGCCGATGCGCCCGCCGATCCGGCGTGGACGTGCCGCGCGTGCGGCCAGCCGCATTCGTCTTGGGCGGCGCTGTGTTCGGGATGCGGCGGGTTCGACCGGCTGGAATGGCGTGCGCCCGCGCGGATGGCGGCGCCGGCGGCCGCCATCGAATCGAAAATAGTCTAACCTTTTCCTTCGGCGAGCTTCTCGTCGATCAGGTTCAGGCCTTCGACCAGCGTCTTCTCGGCGCGCTCGGCGCCCGACACGAGCTCGAGCATGCGCACGCTCGAATAGAGGTCGGCCTCGACCACCTCGCGGTTCTCGGCCGCCAGCCCCTTCGAGCGCAGGTCGAAGAAGAGCTTGCCGGTGTGGCCGTCGATGTGGCCCTCCACGCGCTTCAGCTCGTCCTTCAGTTCCTGCGCGATGCCCAGTTCGCCCGCGTACTTGGCGGCGAGCTGGAGCGCCAGCAGCCGGTCCTCGACCTGCTGCATCTCGGTGATGTCGCCTTCGCCCGCGGCCATCGGCGCCAGACGCTTCAGGTCGGCGAGCACGGCGGCGATCTCCTTGCCGGCGTTCTCGATGACGTTGGCGGTCACCATGTCCTTGAGCTTCATGCGCACGCGGTCGAGGCGGCGCGCGGCCGCGGCCCCCGACGTGCCCTTGAGCTGCTCCTTGCCCTTCTGGATGCCCTCGAGATGGTGGCCCACTTCCTTGGCCAGGTCCTCGCGCACCGTGATCTTGCCGTCGTTGGCGCCCGAGGCGATCTGGCGGCGCACTTCCTCGAAGCGCTGCTCCATGTCGGTGACCATCACCTCGG
>JAYRKO010000603.1:0-2106 GCA_041905745.1 Tagaea sp.
GCAATTTCGCCGACCTCGATCCTGCCGTATCGAAGCGGCTCCCCGACGAAAAGGAAGCGCTGTTCCGCTCGCTGCTCGACAAGCTCGTGCCCACGCCGGGCGTGCGCGAATTCATCGCCCGCGCCAAAGCGGCCGGGATCGCACGCGCCGCGGTGACCAACGCGCCGCGCGCCAATGCCGAACTGATGCTGGGCAAGCTCGGCCTCATCGACGAGATGCAGACCCTCGTGATCGGCGACGAACTGGCGCACGGCAAGCCGCATCCGCTCCCCTACCTCACCGCGCTCGAAAGACTGGGGGCTAGAGCGGGCGAAGCGCGCGTCTATGAGGATTCCGGCGCCGGCGTCCGCGCGGGCGTGGCGGCGGGCGTGGAGACCATCGGCGTCGATGTCCATTCCGCGTCCATCGGCACGGCGCATCCGCTTCGCGCGCTCGGTGCGGCACGCGTCATTCGCGATTTTACCGCCGAAACATTCGACTAAGTCCGAAGGGGAAGCCCCGACAGGCGCGACAGAAGCACGCCGAGGCCCGGCGTCGTCGCCAGGATCGGATTTCCCTGCTTGCGGTCGACGCCATCCTCGAACGAGTTCGTAACACCGCCGGCCTCGCGCACGATCACGACGCCCGCCATCGCATCCCACGTCTTGGTCCACAGTTGCAGATAGCCGTGCCGTGAACCGGCCGCCACGCGCGCGAGCGCCAAGGCCGCCGAACCCGCCCGCCGGAAATCGAGGCCCGCATCGACGACCCGTTCGACAAGACCGAAATAGTCGGCCTTCGAAATTCCGTTTCCCCAATCGATGTCGACGATGGCCCCGCCCGAAGGCGGCTCGACCACCGAAATCGGCGTACCGTTCTTGCTGGCTCCGCCGCCCAGGCGCGCGGAATAGAGTTCGCCGAGCACGGGCGCGAAGATCACGCCGACTTTGGCGACACCGCCTTCCCGATAGCCGATCGAGATGCACCAGTCAGCGACGCCGGTCGCGAAGTTCGACGTCCCGTCGATCGGGTCGACGACCCATTGGCGCGCGCCGGAAACGCCGCCGCCTTCTTCGCCGACGAACGCATCGTCCGGAAATGCCGCAGTAAGCCGCTCGCGCAACAGGGCTTCGACGGCGCCGTCGGCCTGCGTGAGAAAATCGTGGCGTCCCTTGAACGTGGTGCCGAGCGCCCGCTTGCCGGTCCACCATTCCAGTGCCAGCTGGCCCGCTTCGCGGGCAACCGAGGTTGCGGCCGCGAGCCGTGCGTCGAGAGCGCCCGCACTCATTTCGGCAGCGGCTTCACTTCGGCATCCCACTTCGCCAGCAACCGGCGACGCTCGCTTGCCGCACCGTACTTCGCGAAATCGTAGTCGATCAGCTTCACGTCAATCTTGGGCGCTTGCGCGTGGACGGGCGTATTGCGGTTGGACTGGACGTGGAAGAACCTCGCTTCCGCGGCCGCGATCTGCGATTCCGGCGACAGGGCAAACTCGTACCACTGCTTTGCAAGCTCGAGGTTCCGCGTTCCCTTGATGATGCTCATCGAACCGACCTGGTAGCCCGTGCCTTCGCACGGCGCCACCGGCTTGACCGGTCCACCGTCGACCAGGACCTGGGTTATGTCGTCGAGGAACGCAATGCCGATCAACGTCTCGCCGGTTCCGGTGTTGCGCGCGGCAGCCGCACCGGCCTTGTTGTACTGGTTGATGTTCAGGTGCAGCTTCTTCATGTAGTCGAACGCTTTATCCTCGCCCATCAACTGGACCATCGTTGCGAGATGCGTATAGGCGGTGCCGGACGCGTTCGGATCGGACGTCTGCACGTCGTTGCGGAAGCGCGCGTCGAGCAGGTCGCTCCAGCAGCGCGGCTCCGCTCCGCCCTTGCGCTCCATCTGGCGCGTGTTGAAACCGAAACCGAGTGCGCCGGCGAAGAGCCCTACCGTGCGGTAGCCCGACTGTTCGGCCTGCTTGCGCGCCCAATCGTGCAGTTGCGGCAAGGTCGGCGAACGGTATTCGAGTATCAATCCTTCCTCGGCCGCCTGCAGATGGGAATCGCCTGTCCCGCCGTACCACACGTCGCCGCGCGGGTTCGTCGCCTCGGCCTTCACCTGCGCGTAGATCTCGCC
>JAYRKO010000604.1:0-2105 GCA_041905745.1 Tagaea sp.
GCGACCGGAACCGGTTGGAGCACCGGCACGACGAAATGTCCGCCGGGCAGATCGGCGACGGACCCGAACGCATAGCCGAAGCGCCGTTTTGCCTCGGCGATCGTCTCGGCGTCCGCGTAGCACGGGAGCGCGGCCCGGATTGCGTGGTTGATCGCCCGCAGCTCGTCGATGCCGTGCATGTGGTCGGCGTGTGCGTGGGTGAAGACGACGGCGTCGAACCGGGTTTCGTCGAACCGGAGCAGCTGTTCGCGCAGGTCCGGGCTTGCATCGACGAGGATGCGCGTCGTGGCGCTCTCCACGACGATCGAAACGCGCAGGCGCCGGTTGCGCGGGTCGGCCGACGTGCAAACGGCACATTTGCAGCCGATCAGCGGCACGCCGCCCGACGAACCGCTGCCCAGCACGGTTACGCGCAGCGTCATGCCGCCGCGACGCTGCCCGGTCGACGGGCGCGGGAGAAAAGCCGATAGAAATTCCCGCTGGTTACGCGCGCGAGCTCGTCCAACGACACGCCCTTCAGGTCCGCGACGAACCGCGCGGTATGGGCCACGTAGCCCGGTTCGCATGGCTTGCCGCGCATCGGCACGGGCGCCAGATAGGGCGAGTCCGTTTCGACCATCAGGCTTTCGAGCGGGAGCGCGCGCACGGTCGCCCGCAGCTCCTCGGCATTCTTGAACGTGACGATGCCGGAAATCGAGATCAGGTAGCCGAGATCGATGGCCGTACGTGCGAGTTCGGGCGACGACGTGAAGCAATGCAGGACGCCCGTCACCGACGGCAGCTCGCGTCGCGCCCATCCCAGCAGATCGGCCGTGTCGGCATCCGCGTCGCGCGTGTGGATCACGACCGGCAGCCCGGACGCCTGTGCCGCCCGAAGATGTGCACGAAAATTCTCCCGCTGCGCATCGCGCGGGCTCTTGTCGTAGAAATAGTCGAGCCCCGTCTCGCCCAGCCCCACGACCTTCGGGTGGTCGGCAAGTGCCAGCAGCGCGTCGACGGCCGCGGTTTCGTTCGCCGCCTCGTGCGGATGGATGCCGACGGTGCAGAAGATGTTCGCGTGCGCCTCCGCAATCGCGCGCACGCCCGGAAATTTCGACAGGCGCGTCCCGATCGCCAGCATGGTCTCCACCCCCGCTCCCTTCGCGCGCGCGAGCACGCCCGCGAGATCGCGCTGGAGTTCGGGGAAATCGAGATGGCAGTGGCTGTCGACGAGCATGGGCGTCAGCCCTTCGCGGCCGGCGCTTCTTCAACGTAGCGCGGGAACAGGCCCGAAGGTGCGGGCAGCTTCGTGCCGGGCTTCAGGTTCCAGTCCCAATGCGCGTAGGTGCGCGCGTCGGGCCCGACGGCAAGCAGGTCGAGCAGGCGCGCGATCGAAGTCGGCATGAAAGGCTGCAGCACGAGGCCGACGAGCCGCAACGTCTCCATGAGGGCGTAGAGCACGCTCGCCATGCGCGCCGGATCGGTCTTGCGCAGCGTCCAGGGGGCTTGCGCATCGACGTAGCGATTTGCCTCGGCGACGACCGCGAAGATCGCCTCGAGCGCCTTGTGGAACGCTTGCTGGTCGAGTTCCGCGCGCGCAATCGCGAGCAGCGCGCCGGCCGCGTCCAGAAGCGCCCGGTCGGCCGCCTCGAATGCGCCGTGCTGCGGCACCTCGCCGCCGGCGTTCTTCGCGACGAACGACAGCACGCGTTGCGCGAGATTGCCCAGATCGTTGGCGAGATCGGTGTTCGTGCGCCGGACCATCGCGGCGTTGCTGAAATCGCCGTCCTGCCCGAACGTCACCTCGCGCAGCAGGAAATAGCGGACCTGATCGAGCCCGTATTTCACGACGAGCTTGATCGGATCGATCACGTTGCCGAGCGACTTCGAGATCTTCTGGCCCTCGTTCGTCCACCAGCCGTGCGCGAAGACGCGCTTGGGCGTGGGCAGGCCGGCCGCGGCGAGAAAGGCGGGCCAATAGACCGTGTGGAAGCGCACAATATCCTTGCCGACCATGTGCAGGTCGGCCGGCCAGTACTTGCGGAACTTCGCGCCTTCGACATCCGGATAACCGGCCGCCGTGATGTAGTTGGTCAGCGCGTCGAGCCACACGTACATCACGTGCT
>JAYRKO010000605.1:0-2096 GCA_041905745.1 Tagaea sp.
GTCGCCTCGGGCTCGATCTCGCGGTCGTCGACGATTTCGGGCTCGTTTTCCGCCGCCTCGCCCATCTCGGGCGCCGCCGCAAGGCCGCTGTCTTCGCTGTAGGCACTGACCGCCGGGCGCGTGTCGAGCAGCCCCAGTTCGGCAAGTTCCTTCACCCCCGGCAGCGCCTTGATGCCGTCGAGGCCGAAATGTTCGAGGAAACGGTCCGTCGTCGCGTAGGTGACCGGCCGGCCGGGCGTCTCGCGGAACCCCTTGGGACCGACGAAACCGGCCTCCATCAGGATTTCGAGTGTGCCCTTCGACAGTGCGACGCCGCGGATCTCCTCGATCTCGGCGCGCGTCACAGGGCGATCTTCGGCGGTCTGATAGGCGACGATGGCCAGCGTTTCGATCGCGGCGCGGCTCAGCTTGCGCGTCTGCACGCGCTCGATCTTGAGCTTGTCGGCGACGTCGGCGGCCGTGCGGAACGCGTACTTGCCGGCCACGCGCACGAAATTGACGCCGCGCGCGGCATAGGTCGTCTCGATTTCCGCGAGGACCGCCTTCACGTCCACGTTCTTGGGAAGACGACGCGCGATTTCCTTGCCGCTCAGCGCCTCCGCCGACGCGAAGACCAACGCCTCGACGACGCGCACGGCCTGCGCATGGAGTTCCTCGGGCGGAAGTTCGATCGCGTCGACGGCCGCTTCGGCCGGCGTCTCGCCTTCCGCCACGGCGGCGGCTTCCGCGGGTGCCGCTTCCTCGGTTTCCGGTTCGACGGTTTCGTTTTCCGTGTTCATGGCGCGGTCCTATCGGCGGGAAATTCGGCGATCGGGTTCTCCTGCGGCTTGCGCAGGTAGATCGGGCCGAACGTGCTGTCCTGGCGGATCTGAAGACGCCCCGTGCGAACGAGTTCGAGCGTTGCGGCCAACGTCGCGGCGACGTGCGAACGGCCGACCGTATCGTCGCGCAGGTTTGCGGGCAGGAACGACTGGAGCGTCGTCCAGTCGGGGATCGGCATGCTGCCAAGCATCTGCGACAGGCGCTCGATCGCCGCTTCCATCGTGTCGAGCTCGGTCGCGACGATGCGCAAGACCGGCTTTTCCGACTTGTTGCGGTGCTCGGCGTACGCCTTGAGCACGTCGATCAGCTTGACGTCCCAGATCTCCGTCGTCTCGACCGGCGTGCCTTCCGGGATGCCGCGCACGAAGACGTCGCGGCCGAGGACGCCGCGCGACATGAGGCGCGCCCCCGCTTCCTGCATGGCCTGCAGGCGCTGGAGCTGGTAGCGCAGCGCCGCTTCCATCTGCGCGGCGGTCGGCTCGGGTTCCGGCTCCTCGGGTGCGGGCGGCAGCAGCAGCTTCGATTTGAGGAAGGCGAGCCACGCCGCCATCACCAGATAGTCCGCCGCGATCTCCAGCCGGAGGCGTTTGGCCGCCTCGATATAGGCGAGATACTGCTCGGCGAGCGCCAGGATCGAAATTCGCGTCAGATCGACCTTCTGGTCGCGCGCAAGCGCCAGCAACAGGTCGATCGGGCCGTCGTAGGCGCCCAGATTGACGAAAAGCGACCCGTCGTCCGCCGCGGCCGGCGACCGGACGGGATCCGCTTCGAACGTCTCGACTGGCGTATCGTTCATCGGCCGGCGCTCGGCGACGGGTCGGTTGCCCGGCACATTGCCGGCAAAACCTCTCCAGTCGCGTTAAGAACGGTTGTTAAGTAACTGTATTCCATAGTCTAAACTTGGCAGTTCGCGACTCGACTGCCGCTGTCCATGACTTTGGATATCGCATGCCCCTACCCGACGGAAGGGCGACCTTATCCACAGCCTGAGGACCAAATCAGGCCGGTTCGGCCTCGCGCGCCGCCATCATGGCCTTGAACACGGGCCGCGCCTGACAGGCGGCAAGCCAGGCCCGCACGCGCGGTGCAGCATCGAACAGTTCGCCCGCCGGCATCGCGTACCGGAAGATCTCGGCAACGTTTATGTCCGCAACCGTAAACCGTCCCCCGACCAGATACGGCGCCGAAGCGAGCGCCCCGTCGAGAACCGCGAACCGGCTGCGCAGGGCCTCGATCGAAGCCGCCGCAAGCTTGGCATCGCGCTCGGCCGGCGG
>JAYRKO010000606.1:0-2096 GCA_041905745.1 Tagaea sp.
CGAACCCCGCGCCTGTGGAAAGGTTAACGCGCAAATGTTGCGGAATAGGCACACCCGCAGATGCGTTGAGCGGAGAGTCAAAGAAATATCAATTGAAAGATATAAACATATCTTTATATAAACTCAGCCAAGAGGATGCATGCCCGAGACACTCGACGATCTTCTCGACGGATTGCGCGCTGCCGCGGAGCCCACGCGGCTGCGGCTTTTGGCGCTTTGCGCGCAAGGCGAACTGACGGTCAGCGAACTCGTCCAGATCCTGGGCCAGAGCCAGCCGCGCGTTTCCCGGCACCTCAAGCTGCTTTGCGAGGCGGGTCTGCTCGACCGCCAGCCGGAGGGAAGCTGGGTCTTCTACCGTCTGGCGGAAGGTTCGCGGGCCAACGGGCTTGTCCGGCGTCTGGCCGACATGCTGCCGGCCGACGATCCCCAATTGCAGCGCGACCGCGACGGACTCGCTGCCGTGCGCGCCGCACGCGCCGAACGTGCGGCCGCCTATTTCGAGGAAAACGCCAAGGGCTGGGATCGGATCCGCTCGCTGCACGTGCGCGACGCGGAGGTCGAGCGCGAGCTTGCGGCCCTCGTGCCCGCCGACGGCGGCAAGGAGATCCTCGACATCGGCACGGGAACCGGCCGCATCCTCGAGGTTCTCGGCGCGCGCGGCGCGCGCGGCGTGGGCATCGATCTGTCGCCGGCGATGTTGAGCATTGCGCGCGCCAATCTCGCGCGCGCGGGTCTCGCCAACGTCCATGTCCGGCAGGGCGACATGTACCGCCTGCCGTGGGCCGCCCCCGCGTTCGACGCCGTCACCGTCCATCAGGTGCTGCATTTCGCCGACGATCCGGCCCTCGCCATCGCCGAGGCCGCGCGCGTGCTGAAGCCGGGCGGGCGCATCGTCATTGCCGATTTTGCGCCCCACGAGCTCGACGCATTGCGCACCGAACATGCCCACCGTCGCCTCGGATTTGCCGACGGCGAGGTGCAGGGCTGGCTCAAGGCTGCCGGCCTGAAGCCCGCCCAGACCGTCTCGCTGCCCGGCGAGAAACTGACCGTTTGCCTTTGGGCGGCCGACAAGCCCGCCCTGCGCCCGACGACACACTGACGCACACGAAGGAACGCGACCATGACGAACCGCCTGTTCGGAGACGACCGCCTCGCCGGGAAGCTGAATGTCAGCTTCGAATTCTTCCCGCCGAAGACCGACGAGATGGACAAGCAGCTCTGGACCTCGTTCGAGCGCCTCGCGCCGATGGGCCCGCGCTTCGTTTCGGTCACCTACGGTGCCGGCGGCACGACGCGCGAGCGCACGCACGCGGTCGTCAAGCGCATCGCGCAGGAATCGAAGATCAAGCCCGCCGCGCACCTGACCTGCGTCGCAGCCACGCGCGAGGAAATCGACGCCGTCGTGCGCGGCTACTGGGAAGCGGGCGTGCGCCACATCGTGGCGCTGCGCGGCGATCCGCCGGCCGGCCAGTCGCGCTACGCGCCGCATCCCGGCGGCTACGCCTACGCCAACGACCTCGTCGCCGGAATCAAGCGCATCGCCGATTTCGAAATCTCCGTGGGCGCCTATCCCGAGGCCCACCCCGACGCGCCGTCGCCCGAGGCCGATCTCGACTATCTGAAGGCCAAGCTCGACGCCGGCGCCACGCGCGCGATCACGCAGTACTTCTTCGATACGGACGTCTTTCTGCGCTACCGCGACAAGTGCGCGGCGCGCGGCATCAAGGCCGAAATCGTGCCCGGCATCCTGCCGGTGACGAACTTCGCGCAGGTCGTGAAATTCTCGAAGATGTGCAGCACCTCCGTGCCGCTGTGGCTCGCGCACCTGTTCGAAGGGCTCGACGACGATCCCGACACGCGCCGCCTCGTCGCCGCGATGGTGGCGGCCGAGCAGTGCCGCCGCCTGCAGGCGCACGGCGTCAACGCGTTCCACTTCTACACACTCAACCGCGCCGATCTCGCCTACTCGATCTGCCACGTGCTGGGCCTGCGCCCCGCCGCGACTCCCGCCAAGGCCGCCTGAAGAAAGACAAACCCATGCGCCCCCATTTCCTCGACGCCCTCAAGGACCGCGTGCTGCTGTGCGACGGCGGCAC
>JAYRKO010000607.1:0-2094 GCA_041905745.1 Tagaea sp.
TCTTCGGCGAACCGGCCGTCGCCATCGCCGACCTGATGCGCGTCGACGACCGCGGTCGCGGTCTCGTTTCGGTGCTCGCGGCCGAGAAGCTCTACCAACGCCCCAAGCTCTACGCGACGTTCCTGCTGTGGCTGCTGGCCGAACTGTTCGAGGCGCTGCCCGAGGCGGGCGATCTCGACCGGCCCAAGCTCGTCTTCTTCTTCGACGAGGCGCATCTGCTTTTCGCCGATGCGCCCAAGGCACTGGTCGAGAAGGTCGAGCAGGTCGTGCGCCTGATCCGCTCGAAGGGCGTGGGCGTCTATTTCTGCACCCAGAACCCGCTCGACCTACCGGAAACGGTGCTGGGCCAGCTCGGCAATCGCGTGCAGCACGCGCTGCGCGCCTTCACGCCGCGCGACCAGAAGGCGGTCAAGGCCGCTGCCTCGACCTTCCGTCCGAAGCCGGGTCTCGACACGCAGGCCGCGATCATGGAGCTGGGCGTTGGCGAAGCGCTCGTCTCGTTCCTCGACGCCAAGGGATCGCCGCTGCCCGTCGAGCGCGCGAAGGTCTGCCCGCCGCGCTCGCGTCTTGCACCGCTCGACGAGGCGGCGCGCAAGACGGCGGTCGAGCGCAGCGCGATCTTCGGCAAGTACGAGGACGCGCAGGACCGCGAGTCCGCCTACGAGAAGCTCGCCGCCGCGAAGGCGAAGCCGGCGGCCGGCGGCGGCCTGTCCGGCGCGCTCGGCACGATCTTCGGCGGCGGAACGCCGGCGACCAAGGGGCGCGGGCGCGCGCAGCCGAAATCGGTGGGCGAACAGCTTGCCACGTCGATCGCGCGCTCGGTCACCAGTTCGATCGGCCGGCAGATCGGCACGGCGATCGTGCGTGGCGTGCTCGGCTCGATCCTGAAGCGATGATCAAGCACCTCTTTCCCGCATTCGTCCTGCTGGCGGGGATTGCAGCCGCAGCGAACGCGCAGACGCCGGCGGCACCCGCGCGCGCCGAAATCGCCGGCGCGCTTGCCTGCGGCGGCGAGGCGCGCGACGTGCCCTGCACGGTGGCGCTGTTCTTCGCCTGCGCGGCGCGACAGTCGGAAGAAGCCTGCGCGCGGGTCGGTCTTTCGGAGATCCCCAAGCTCGTCGAAAACCCGCAGCCGATCGAGTTCGCGATCGACCGCACGAGCACGATCCGGCCCGAGGACGTGACCGAAGAGCTGAAACACCTGGCCTGGTTCCGGCCCGGATTCCTGCTGGTCGAGGCGCAGGCGCGGCGCTGCCCGGAAACGGGAAGCTGCGCCGACGAGGACTGGAGCGACTGGCAGATCTATCTGCGCGCCGACGAGGGGCGCCATTTCGTCGTCTACTGGCGCGGCGACAGCGAGCCGGAGACGACGCCCGACATTCCCGACGCATTCGTCCCCGGTCCCGCCCAGCCGCCGGCCGACCCCGAAGCGCCCCGCTAAAACCCCGTCGTTCCTCGACTTTCCGCGTCACTTGGGGTTAGCTAGCGCCGGTTCCGCCGGCCCCGGCTGTTGCGGAACGGCCACAGTCCCGAGGGGAAGACTTGTACCCGCCGAATAATCCCGAAACGCCGCCGTTGTGCACCTGTCGAGCGGCTTTCCGACGGAGCGCATCGTGAACGACGAGACGCTCCGCCAGATCCGCGAGGAAATGGTTGCCCTGCTTCCACGTCTCCGGCGCTTCGCGCGCGGACTCGCGGGAGCGCCCGACCAGGCCGACGATCTGGTGCAGGCCGCGTGCGAACGCGCGCTGACCCGGATCGACCAGTACCAGCCGGGCACCCGGCTGGACAGCTGGATGTTCCGCATCGTCCAGACCATCTGGCTGGACGACCGGCGCGCCAGCAAGGTCCGCACCGGCGAAGGCCGGATCGATGCGGAAATGGCCGGTGAAGAGCTCGCTTTCGACGGCGGGCGCGGGATCGAAGCGCACATGACCTACGAGGCCGTGCGCGCGGCGATGGCGAAACTGCCGGAGGAACAGCGCGCCGTGCTGACGCTCGTCTGCGTGGAAGGCCAGAGCTACAAGGAAGCCGCGGCCGCGCTCGACATTCCGATCGGCACGGTGATGAGCCGGCTCGCGCGCGCCCGTTCGG